>NZ_JTKZ01000818.1:0-313 GCF_000799035.1 Delftia sp. ZNC0008 | reverse complement strand
CAACTGCTGGCAGGCCATGCCGACCGCGGCACCCTCGCCCAGCTCGGCGCTGCGCAAGGCCAGCACCTGGTGCAGGGCCTGGCGTGCCTGGGCCAGCTCGGCCTCCTGCCAGCCCAGCCCGGTCAGCCCTGCCTGCAGCGATCCCTGCAGGCGCAGCGCATGCTCCACGGCTTGCGGGCGAGTGTCCAGGCCGTCCCAGACGCCGGGGCAGCGCAAGCGCAGCTCGTCCAGCGCCAGCAGCTGTTCCTCGATGGCGCTGCGGGCCGCCAGCTGCGCATGGGCCTGCTGCAGCGCCGCGCCACAGCGGCCCTGG
>NZ_JTKZ01000172.1:0-1797 GCF_000799035.1 Delftia sp. ZNC0008 | reverse complement strand
CCATCGGCCAGCTGGCACACGCCGTGAATGCCGGTGAGGCGGTGAAGGCCCAGGCCCTGCTCGATGCCGGCACGCAAGCCGGCGCCGGTTCCGAGCTGTGGGAACGCCATGGCGGCGGCGTGTACGCCGTGACCGAACTGGCCGTGCACGGGCGCGGCGGTCTTGCCAGCTATGCCCTCTATGCCCAGGCGCTGCAGGGCCGGCCGGATGCGGCCGGCGCCGACGAGGCAGCGCACCGCGCCTGGGTGGTCGCTGTGCTGCAGGCCTTCGAGCGCTTCCGGCTGCTGTGCGCTGTGCGCGAGGGGGACTGGGGCGTGTCCGGCCTCAACCGCGCGGTGGAGCAGGCCCTGGATGCGCAGGGCGTGATCCGCCGGGGCGGCGAATGGTATGCGGGCCGTCCCGTCATGGTCACGCGCAACGACGCGCAGCTGGGCGTGTTCAACGGCGACATCGGCATTGCGCTGCCGGGAGCGCACCAGGGGCAGCCAGGGCAACTGCTGCGCGTCTACTTCCTGCAGGGCGACGAATTGCGCTCGGTCGGCGTCAGCCGCATGGCCCATGTGGAGACCGCCTTCGCCATGACGGTGCACAAAAGCCAGGGCTCGGAGTTCGAGCACACCGCCCTGGTGCTGCCCTCGCGCGGCGGCAGCGTGCTGGGGCGCGAGCTGGTCTACACCGGCATCACGCGCGCCCGCCAGGCCTTCTCGCTGTTCTCCGAGGTGCCGGGCCTGCTGGCCTCGGCCGTTGGCAGCCCCACGCAGCGCGCCAGCGGGCTGCTGCGCTGGCTGCAGGAGTGAGTGAAGGCCCCGCGCCTCAGGCCGGGGTCTTGTCGCTGGCGTAGCGGGCCATCATCAGCGCCGTATTGGTCTTGCGGTCGGCATTGACCTGCTGCACCGTGGGCCGCTCGGCCATGCGTGCCAGGTACTCGCGCACGGGCAGGTCGGCCAGAACGTCGCGGCCGCCAACGATCTTGCTGGCCGCGCTGACCAGGGGCAGGTGGACGATGGCGCAGCAGTCGGCCAGCGTGAAGCTGTCGCCCGCCACAAAGGGTGAGAAACGCGCGAGTTTGGCGAAGGCCGCCACGTTCTTGTCGAGCTGGGCCAGCGTGCGCTCCCGGGTGGAGTCGCTGACCTGGCCGCCGAAGAAGGCCTGCGGGTAGAGGATGCGCGCCACCAGCTCCAGGTGCAGGTCCAGGTACACGCACAGCTCGCGCACCTTGGCGGCCTCGAAGGCGTCGGCCGGCAGCAGGGCCGGCGAGGGCGACAGCGTCTCCACGTACTCGACCATGGCGGCCGACTCGCACAGACCCCGGCCGTCGTCGATGCGCAGGTAGGGCACCTTGCCCAGCGGAGAAAGCGCCATGTCGGTCTCTCCCAGCCAGGCCAGTTCCTCGTTGAAGGGCAGCTGCTTTTCCAGCAGGGCCAGCTTGACCTTGTTGTAGTAGTTGCTGGCCGCGAATCCGCACAGGGTGAGCATGGGTGTCTCCTAGGGTGTTGGTGAGGGCTGGGGGATGCGCCTGCGATGGTAGGGGCGGGCAGGGCCTGGCGGGGTCACGGACATGACGTCCTGGGGCAGACCCCTAGAATGACGTCATGCCGCTTCGCCTGCCCTCCACCTTGGCTGCCTGCGCCCGCTGGGCGCTGGGCCTGTGGCTGTGCGTGGCGCTGGCTTCGGCGTTTGCGCCGCTGGCGCGCGCCTCGGGCTGGGAGCGCCTGTGCTCGGCCGCTGGCGAATCGGTCTGGGTGCCCTCGCCAGCCGGTCAGGACGATGCCCTTGCCGGCAGCCACGGCAACGCGG
>NZ_JTKZ01000073.1:0-2149 GCF_000799035.1 Delftia sp. ZNC0008 | reverse complement strand
CCGCGTGACCAGGCCGTCGTCGCCGAGCACGCCACCCAGCAGGCCGCCGTCACCGCCGACCACACCACCCAGCAGGCCATCGCCGCCGGTCAGGCCGGCCAGCACGCCGTTGACGGTGCCGATCACCGGCTGCAGCGCCTGGCCCGGGACCTGCGTGAGACCGTTGGCCAGGTCCGTCACCACACCCAGCGGACCGCCGTTGACCTGGGTCACGCCTTCCACCAGACCCGTGACCACGGACAGTGCGCCGGTGCCGGGGTCGATCAGCGCATCCAGTACCTGGCCCACAGGCGCTCCGGCCGTGCCACCGAGCAGGTCGCCAACGGTGTTCTGCACCGTGGTGACAAGGCCGTCGCCGCTGCCTGTGCCGCCGCCCGGAACCAGGCCGCCCAGCAGTCCGCCGACCAGGCCGTCCTCGCCGAGCACGCCACCCAGCAGGCCGCCGTCACCGCCGAGCAGGCCGCCGACCAGGCCGTCGTCGCCAAGGACGCCACCCAGCAGGCCACCGTCACCGCCCAGCAAGCCGCCGACCAGGCCATCGTCGCCAAGGACGCCGCCCAGCAGGCCACTGTCACCGCCCAGCAGGCCGCTGACCAGCTCGCCGATGCCGCCTTCACCCAGGCCGCTGCCCAGGCCGGCAATCAGCCCGTTGAGGGTTCCGATCACGGGCTGCAGTGCCTGGCCATCGACCTGGGTCAGGCCGTTGACCAGCTCGGTCAGCACGCCCAGGGGGCCGCCGTCCACGCTGGTCAGGCCTTCCAGCAGGCCGGTGACGACCGAGGCCGTTCCATCGGTGGGATTGGCCAGCGCGTCCAGCAGTTGGCCCACAGGGGCTGCGACGGTGCCGCCGAGCAGGCCGTCCACCACGTCCTGGACCGTGGTGACCAAGCCGTCACCGCTGCCGCCTCCCGTGCCGCCCGGGATCAGGCCGCCCAGCAGGCCGTCGACCAGTTCACCGATGCCGCCTTCACCCAGGCCGCTGCCCACGCCGGCAATCAGGCCGTTGAGGGTGCCGATCACCGGCTGCAGGGCCTGGCCGTCCACCTGGGTCAGGCCGTTGACCAGTTCGGTCAGCACGCCCAGGGGGCCGCCGTCCACGCTGGTCAGGCCTTCCAGCAGGCCGGTGACGACCGAGGCCGTTCCATCGGTGGGATTGGCCAGCGCGTCCAGCAGTTGGCCCACAGGGGCTGCGACGGTGCCGCCGAGCAGGCCGTCCACCACGTCCTGGACCGTGGTGACCAGGCCTTCTCCCGTGCCGCCACCCGTGCCGCCGCCGGGCACCAATCCACCCAGCAGGCTGCCGACCAGTCCGCCGAGCCCATCTTCGCCCAGGCCGTTGCCCAGGCCGGCAATCAGCTCGTTGAGCGTGCCGATCACCGGGGCCAGGCCTTCGCCGTCCACCTGGGTGAGGCCGTTGACCAGTTCGGTCAGCACACCCAGGGGGCCGCCCTCGACATTGGTCAGGTTCTCCAGCGCGCCGGTCACGGTGGACAGCAGTCCGTCCGTGGGGTTGGCCAGGGCATCCAGCAATTGGCCCACAGGCGCTGCCACCGTGCCGCCCAGCAGGCCGTCCACGACGTCCTGCACGGACGTGACCACCCCGCTGTCAGGCGTGCCGGGCGGGTTGCCCGTTCCGCCGCCCACCAGGCCGCCCAGCAGGCCACCCACGCCGGCGAGCAGGCCGCCCAGCGCACCGTCTTCGTCGAGCAGGCCGCCGAGCACGTTGTCCACTACCGTGCCTATGGAGCCGCCGGAGCCCGCTTCATCCAGGCCCTTGAGCAGCTCATTGAGCGTGCTGATCAGGGGCTCCAGGCCCTGGTTCTGGATGTTGACCAGGCCGTCCACCAGCTCGGTGAGCACGCCCAGCGGCCCGCCATTGGTGCTGGTCAGGCTCTCCAGCAGGCCTGTCACCCCGGACAGCGTGCCGCTGCCGGGATTGACCAGCGTATCGATCAGGTTGCCCACCGGGCCGGCGACCGTGCCACCGGACAGCGCACCCACCACGTCCTGCACGGAGGTGATCAGGCCGTGGCCGTCCGTGGGATCCGTCGGATTGGTGGGGTCCGTGGGATTGGTCGGGTTCGTCGGGTCCGTGGGATTGGTGGGGTTGGTCGGGTTGGTGGGATCCGTGGGGTTGGTCGGATTGGTG
>NZ_JTKZ01000414.1:0-348 GCF_000799035.1 Delftia sp. ZNC0008 | reverse complement strand
CGCACAACAGTGCCAGCATGCCACCCTGGCCCAGGCCGGGAACGGCCTGGACATTTCCGGGGCCGGCACCGGGTCCTGGGTCCGTGCCCGGACCGGGGTCGGGATCGGTGCCCGGGCCGGGATCGGGAGGATCGGCAGCGATCACCTCGATGGTCACGGATGCCGGTGCGGCAGCGCTCTGGTGCCCGTCGGATACCGTGAAGGCGAAGGTATCGGGCCCGGAGTAGCCGGCCGTCGGCGTGTAGATCAGCGTACCCGTCTGGGGATCGAAGCCGCTGATGCCGCCATGGGCGGGGCCGGTGGTGATCTCGAAGCGCAGCGGGTCCGACTCGAAGTCCGTGCCAGCGA
>NZ_JTKZ01000128.1:0-493 GCF_000799035.1 Delftia sp. ZNC0008 | reverse complement strand
CTGGCCCGCGTGGCCCGCCTGTCCAGCAGCCAGGTCAAGCTGATCGAGACCATCCAGCAAAAGGCCGCGCCCGAAGTGGTGGCCGCCGTGCGCTCGGGCGACATCTCGCTGAGCACCGCCGCCGTGGTCGCCAGCCTGCCCGTGGATGAGCAGCAGGCCGTGGCCGCCGCCGGCGCCGACGAACTCAAGCAGGCCGCCAAGCGCGTGCGCGATGCGAAGAAAAAGCCCAAGGCCGCCAAGCCCGAAGCCGACGCTGCCGACGGCGAAGGTGCGGCCGTGACCGCCTCGCCCGAGGAACTGCAGCAGCGCGTGAACGAACTTGAAGCCGAGAACGAGCGCCTGCGCCAGCAGATCAAGGCCTTGCAGGAACTGCTGGCCGAACAGGGCTGATCCCCGGGCCGCGACCTCCCCAGGCATGACGCGCTACCAGGAACTGGCCGACGATATCGAGGCCTCCATCGCCGCAGGCGTGCTGCGCGCGGGCGACAAGCTG
>NZ_JTKZ01000250.1:0-4168 GCF_000799035.1 Delftia sp. ZNC0008 | reverse complement strand
TGCGGTTTCCACGCGCAGCAGGGGAACGTGGCTGTGCGGTTCGTAGAGGGTGTGGATGCGCCGCATGGGCCGGCTGTCCCGGGGCGGCAATTGGGTGAGGGTGAGCCGGTCGCCGTCCCAGCCGTAGAAGACCAGGGTTGCGTGGTCGTCGCCCTCGGCTGCACTGGCATCGGCATCGGCCGGGTGGCTGGCGGGACGGGCGATGCGGCGCGCGATGCGGCGGCCGAAGACGTCGTAGAAGTACTGGCTGGTGGGAGCGTCATCCGTGCGGGCGGATGCCTCGCGCTGCTTGTCCGCATCGTTCGTTTGAACGGCATGGCCGATGAGGCGATTGGCGTGGTCCCATTGGTAGCGATGGGTTTGCCGCGGTCCCCTTTTTTCCAGCAGGTTGCCCGCTCTGTCATGGCGGTATTGGTGCTGGTCGTCCTGCAGGATGCGGTTGCCGGGCCAGCAGGGCGGGTGGCTGCGGTCCCGGTCGCTGTGGTCTGCCTGCAGGAGGTTGAAGTCCGGGTCATGCAGGTTCTGCCGGACTTCGTCGTTCCATTGGCGGGCGGCATGATGGCTCTGCTGGTGCGCAAACAGCCGGTTGCCTGCGGGGTCGTACTGCCAGTGCTGGTCCAGGCCCGGGCCCTTGGCCTGGACCAGCCGGCCTGCAGGGTCATACCCGTAGGCCCAGGGGCCTTGTGCCGTGCCTGTGCCGCACAACTGGCCCAATGCGTTGTACTGGTGGCTGCGGTTGAGTTGGCCCAGCGCGGGGCCTGACGGGGTTTCGCCGGCAGCCTGGGCGGCGGCAGCGCCGGGGCCGCGCAGATGGGTCGCGTCCCTGATCAGGCGGGTGGTGGTCAGGCGCGAGAGGCTGTCATAGGCGCGCTGCACGGTCGTGGCTCCGCAGCGCCGTTGGATCTCCCGGTGGCGGGCATCGCGTTCCAGCTCCAGCACGTTGCGCCCGCTCAGTAAAAGGCCGTGCAGGTGGCCCGGGCCGTAGTGCAGCCATTGCAGTGGAGGCAGTCCGGTGATGGTGCTTTGCGTGACCTGTCCCATCTCGTCCAGTTGCCGCTGGCTTCGGTGCTGCCACAGCAGCTCGCCCTGCGGGCCATGCATTTGCTGGGTCTCCGCAAGCGTGCGGCCCAGCAGGTCGCGTTCGAACAGGGTGCCCAGCCGGTAGCCGCCGTGCACCACGTGGTGGGCACCGGTCAGGGTGCCCGCGCTGTCGTAGTCGAAGTGCTCCGTGGCGATGGGGGCCGGCTCCTGCCCTTCGGCGGGCAGCGCCGAGATGCTGCGCGCCAGCAACTGGCCATTGCGCTCGTCGTAGTGGTGCAGGGTCTGGTGCAGGGCGTCGCTGCTGGCGGTGACCTGGCCGGCCGCGTTGTATTGGTAGTGCCTGGGGCTGGCGTCAAACCCGGTCTCTTCGACCACCCGGTCCTGGCTGTCGTAGCGAAGGCGGTGGATGCTGGCGTTTTCGTTGTGCAGTTCGACCAGGCGGCCGGCCTTGTCCCGCAGGTAGCGTTGGTGGAAGAAGCTGTCCTGCGCTCCGTAGCGGTAGCCGATGGTGCGGCCCCAGGCATCGAAGGCAAATTGCTCCAGGTGGCCGTCAGGGTGTTCGATGCGTTCGAGGTCGCCGCCGGCGTTGTAGCCATAGCGCGTGACCTCGCCCAGCGCGTCGATGCTGGCCGTCAGCCGGGCGGCGTCATCGTAGGTGAACGACAGCTTGCCGCCTTCCTCGCCGTAGATGGCCACCAGGTTTCCCCAGGCGTCATGGGCCTGGCGCGTGCTGCGGCCGGAGCAGTCCTGGCGGCGCAGCAGCAGGCCTCGGGCGTCCCATTGGAGTTCCTGGCGTCCGCCCTTGGCATCGGTGACGGCGATGGGCAAGTGGCGAAGGGGGGCGGGCTCGGCGCCGGCAGACGGGGCATCGGAGGCGGGCTCCGGGTAGTGATAGCGGGTGCTGTGGCCCAGAGGGTCGATGTGCTCCTGCAGCAGTCCCAGCGGGTCGTAGCGCCATTGGTGGACAGCGGATTCGTTGCCTGCGGCCGGGGTGCTGCTGCGGGTGACCTGTCCGTGCAGGTTGTACTGCAGCTCGGTTGTGCGCCCGGCGCTGTCGGTGATGCCGGTGACGTCGCCGCTGGCGGTATCCAGCCGGTAGGTGGTCTGCCGTCCCAGCGGGTCGGTGGCCTCGACCAGCCGGCCCGCGCTGTCATGGCGATAGCTGTGCCGGCTGCCATCGGCCTCGATGATGCAGGCAATGCGACGCAGGCCGCCTTCGCCGGTGAAGAGGTAGCGGCGCTGGCGTCCCAGACCGTCAGTGACCAGGGTGCTGGCCTGGGGCGGGCTGGCTGGGTCGGCGCCGGGCTCCTGGTGGGCGCTGTAGTCGAAGCGGTAGTCCAGTCCCTCGGGGTTGTGCTGCTCGATGACCCGGCCCTGGTCGTCGTAGGTGTAGCGGCTGGTGGGGCGGCCCGCATGGCTGTGGCCCACCATGCGGCCCGGGTGCCGCGGGTCATAGAGAAAGCGCCGCATGATCCGGCCATCGCGCCCATGGACTGCCTGCAGTTCCCCGCGCGGGCTGTACTCGTAGCGCACCAGGGGCTCCGGGGGCGGTTGCCTGCCGAAAGCCGGGTCGTGCTTCAGGTGCACGGCCATCAGGCGGATGCCGGCGTCCGCCCCCCAGCCGTGCGCCGCCTCCTGCGCAGGCCTGCAGCGCTGCAGCTCCAGCTGATAGCGCCGGCCCGCGCCGTCATCAATGAAGTTCACCAGTCCCTTGAACTCGCCCTTGGCGTGGCGAAACAGCCGCAGCTGGTTGCCGAATCGGTCCACAAGGCCCAGCAGCACATGGCGCTTGTCCGGGCCGGGCGGGTCTTCGCTGGCGGCTGTATCCGGATCGGTGGATTCAGCGGCTTCGGTGCCAGCCGCCATGCCGCGCTCGGGGCCCAGCACCCACCACGGCCCCAAGGCAGAAGAGGTGGCCAGGATGAAGTCGCGGCCCTGGCGCAGTTCCAAAGGCAGGGCCAGGTAGGAATGCGCCACGCGCTGAGGATGGCCTTCGCCCAGCAGCCGCTCCCTGCCGCCGCGTACCAGCCAAAGATGCTCGCTGGCGCTGTAGGCGACTTCGCCGGGCGCCAGCGGGTCGAAGCAGATGCTGCGGCCCTGGCCGTCGTGAACGATGAGCTGCTCGCGGCTTGCCTGCAGGCCAAGTTCGCCGGGCATCCACCAGCCCGGACCCAGCAGGCCCACGGGGGCTGGCGTGGGCGTCTGGTAGCTGGAGTAGTCGCGCGAGAGGTGCAGCGGCAGCGGTCCTGGCAGGGCCAGATCGACTTCTGCGGTCAGGACCTTGGCGCCCAGCACGGGGTTCACAGGGTTGCCTTCGGCGCGTCCGCCCGGGCATGCCGAGCAGGCGACGCCGCCACTGGAGCCAATGAAGACGGTGGACGAGCCCTGGATGACAGGGCCGCCCTTCTTGGTCATGTCGCCCTGGCGGGCTGCGGGTTTGTTCATGCCGGTTCCTCCCTTGAAAGATGCTCAGCGCCCGACGGTTCCGTTGATTCCCACAAGCTCGGGCAGCGGCTGCGCGTCGGCTGCGGCGGGTGATGAGGAGGGCCCTGGCGGAGCGGACGGTGCGGACCGGCTGGCGCCGCAGTTCCAGTGGATGCGGCCGGCGTCGCCGTTGATGGCGCCTTCGCCCTGCAATTGGATGTGCACGCCCTGCAGGTAGATGCCACCATTGCTCTGGAGGACGATCCTGGCCTTGCCGCAGGCCAGCTCCAGGTGCTCTCCGCTGGAGTGCACGCTGATCTGGCCCACGGTCACCGATTGGCGCTCGCCCACGCTGAGGTCCATGCGCTTGCCGATGTCTGCGCTATAGGTCTGGCCTACCTTCAGCGACTGGGTTCCGCCCACCTGGCTGGCCTTCATGAGCCCGACGAAGGAGTTCATCGCCATGCCGACATTGCGGCTGTAAGCCATGCCGACGTTCATCATCTTGGCGATGCCCGTGCTCTGCGTATAGCTCAGGGCCACGGTCTCGGACTTGCTGGAGCCTATGCGCATGCGCTGGTTCTTGCCGATGGAGATGTTCTCGTCGATGCCGACATCCTCGTTGCGGTTGTCGCCGATGCTGATCTTCTCGTCGTGGTCCACCCGCTCCGTGCGGTTGTTGTGCACGGTGATGGTCTCGTCG
>NZ_JTKZ01000381.1:0-4125 GCF_000799035.1 Delftia sp. ZNC0008 | reverse complement strand
CCGCGTTTCATCTGCAGGTCGATGGCCTTCTTCAGCGCCGGGCCCACGTCCTCGATGTGGTCGACCACGATGCTCTCGGCGCCCATGGCGCTGGCAATGGCTGCGAAGCTCTCGCTTTCCAGCTCGCCGGCCACGAAGCGGCGGTTGTAGAAGTCCACCTGGTTCTTCTTCTCGGCGCCCCACTGGCGGTTGTGGAAGACCACGGCCGTGACGGGAATGTCATGGCGCACGGCGGTCATGATCTCCACCATGCTCATGCCCCAGGCGCCGTCGCCGGCGTAGGCGATGGCCGGGCGGTCGGGCGCCGCGCACTTGGCACCGATGATGGTGGGCAGGGCATAGCCGCAGTTGCCGAAGCTCATGGGCGCGAAGAAGCTGCGCGGCTCGTCGAAGCGCAGGTAGCTGTTGGCCACGGAGTTGATGTTGCCGATGTCGGTGGAGACCATCACGCGCGGCGGCATGGCCTTTTCCAGCTCGCGCAGCACCTGGCGCGGGTGCAGGTACTTGCCGCCCGTGGGCGTGCGCTCGCCCTTGGCCTCTTCGATCATGTCCAGGCTGTAGGGGTCGCGCTCATGCGTCCACTCGTCCAGCTCCTTTTCCCAGGCCGCCTTCTCGGTGGCGATGGTGTCGGCGCGCGCGGCCTTGGTGGCGTCGCAGGCCAGGGTCTGGCCCTGCAGGCGGCGGCCCAGCTCGCGTGCCACGGCCTTGGCGTCGCCGTGGATGCCCACCGAGATCTTCTTGACCAGGCCCAGGTTGGTGTGGTCGGCCTCGACCTGGATGATCTTGGCGTTCTTGGGCCAGTAGTCCATGCCGTGCTGGGGCAGGGTGCCGAAGGGGCCCATGCGCGAGCCCAGCGCGATCACCACGTCGGCCTGGGCGATGAGCTTCATCGCGGCCTTGGAGCCCTGGTAGCCCAGCGGGCCGGCCCACAGCGGGTGCTTGGCGGGGAAGGCGTCATTGCGCAGATAGCCCGTGACCACGGGGGCGCCCAGGCGCTCGGCCAGCTGCCTGCACTCCTCGACCGCATCGCCCATGACCACGCCGCCGCCGGCCAGGATCACGGGGAACTTGGCCGTGGCCAGCAGTTCCGTGGCGGCCTGCAGGCTGTTTTCGCCGCCCGAGCCGCGTTCCACACGCATGGGCTTGGGGATTTCGCACTGCACTTCGCCATAGAAGTAGTCGCGCGGAATGTTCAGCTGGGTAGGGCCCATCTCGGAGATGGCGCGGTCAAAGCAGCGGGCCGTGAACTCGGCCATGCGCTTGGGGTTGCAGACATGGCCCTGGTACTTGGTGAACTCCTGGAACATGGGCAGCTGGTTGGCTTCCTGGAAGCCCCCCAGGCCCATGCCCATGGTGCCGGTCTCGGGCGTGATCATGACCACGGGGCTGTGGGCCCAGTAGGCGGCAGCAATGGCGGTCACGCAGTTGCTGATGCCGGGGCCGTTCTGGCCGATCACCACGCCGTGGCGGCCCGAGACGCGCGCATAGCCGTCGGCCATGTGGGCCGCGCCCTGCTCGTGCACCACGGGGATCAGGCGGATGCCGGCGGGCGCGAAGATGTCCATGGCATCCATGAAGGCCGAGCCCATGATGCCGAACATCTCCGTGACGCCGTTGGCCACGCAGGTCTCCACAAAGGCTTCGGAAGGGGTCATCTTCTGGACGCCTTCGACCACCGTACGATTGTTGGCTGCAGTCATGTTGTCTCCTTGAAAATGGAACTTTAAGTTCCGAAAAAAGAAATTACGGCGCAAGTCTAGGTGTGATTTCACCTGGATGTCAAACAAATTTCTTTTTTCGGAACAAATTGACTCGAAAAATTGAAAAACATATGATGGCCAACACCATGAACACCCGAGACCCTGTCCCTGCCCGTATCGATGGCGATACCCCCAACCTGCGGCTGTTCGCGCTGCTGGAGGCCATTGCGCAGAAGAACGAGCCCTTCACGCTGCAGACCATGGTCGAGGAGACAGGCCTGCCCAAGCCCACCATGCACCGCATGCTCCAGCAGCTCGAAGGCGCGGGCATCCTGCAGCGCGAGGGCAATGGCCGGCACTACGGCACGGGGCGGCGCCTGATGCGGCTGGCCGAAAGCGTGCTGCTCAACAACACCACGCATGGCGCGCGCCACGCGGTGCTGGCGCAACTGGTGCGCGACATCGGCGAGAGCTGCAACATCACCGCCTTCTCGGGCAGCGAAGTGCTCTACCTGGACCGGGTGGAAACGCCCGCGCCGCTGCGCTTTTATCTGCACCCGGGCTCGCGCGTGCCGGCCCATTGCTCGGCCACGGGCAAGCTGTTCCTGAGCCAGATGGCGCCCGCGCAGCGCAGGCGGCTGCTGTCGGCCGTGCCGCTGGAAGGCTTCACGGCCAATACGTTGACGGCCTTCGACGCGCTGGACGCCGAGCTGGACCAGGTGCGCGCCCAGGGCCATGCCTTCGACAACGAGGAATTCCTGCCCGGCCTGCTGTGCCTGGGCGTGCTCGTGCCCTCCATCCAGGGCGGCCCCTCCAACATGGGGCTGGCCGTGCAGGCGCCCATCATGCGTTTCCCGCGCGAACGTGCGCTGTCCTTTCTTCCCCAACTGCGCGCGGCGGCCGAGGCGATTGCGCGCATCAACGACGAAGTCCCCCCGGGAGCCCCTGACGATGACTGAGCTGACCCTGATGCATCCCACGCGCACGCTTGGCGTGCGCGAGACCTTCGGCCTGGACACCGACATGCAGGTGCCGGCCTTTGCCGAACGCAGCGAGCATGTGCCGGCCGTGGACCCGGCCTACCGCTTCAACCCGCAGGCCACGCTGGCCATCCTGGCGGGCTTTGCGCACAACCGGCGCGTGGTCATCCAGGGGCTGCACGGCACGGGCAAGTCCACCCATATCGAGCAGGTGGCGGCGCGGCTGAACTGGCCCTGCGTGCGCGTCAACCTCGACGGCCACATCAGCCGGCTGGACCTGGTGGGCAAGGACGCCATCGTGCTGCAGGAGGGCCGCCAGGTCACGCAGTTCCAGGAAGGCATCCTGCCCTGGGCGCTGCAGCGGCCCGTGGCCCTGGTCTTCGATGAATACGACGCGGGCCGGCCCGACGTGATGTTCGTCATCCAGCGCGTGCTCGAACGCGAGGGCAGCTTCACCCTGCTGGACCAAAAGCGCGTGCTCCAGCCGCATGCGCAGTTCCGCCTCTTCGCCACCATGAACACCCTGGGCCAGGGCAACCTCAGCGGCCTGTACCACGGCACGCAGATGCTCAACCACGCCCAGCTCGACCGCTGGAACCTGGTCACCAGCCTGGACTACCTGGCACCGGCCGAGGAAGCCGCCATCGTGCTGGCGCGCGTGCCGCAGTTGGCCACGCCGCAGGGGCGCGAGCAGGTGGCCGCCATGGTGGCGCTGGCCGCGCTCACGCGCAAGGGCTTTGCGGTGGGCGACCTGTCGCTGCTGATGTCGCCGCGCACCGTCATCACCTGGGCCGAGAACGCGCAGATCTTCCATGACCTGCGGCTGGCCTTCGAGCTGTCCTTCCTCAACAAGTGCGAACCGGCCGAGCGGGCCATCGTGGCCGAGTACTTCCAGCGCTGCTTCGGCCAGGAACTGGCGCTGCGCGACGAGCCCGCCCATGCCTGCTGAGGCATCCCCCTCGCTGGCGCGCATGGAGGCCTGGGGCGGCGCGCTGCTGCGCGCCATGGCGGGCGATGCCTCGCTGCAATGGAGCGGGCAGACGCTGTACCGGGGCACGGCGCCCGTGGTGCTGGCAGCGGCCCACCAGGTCGATGTGCCGGCCCGATTGGCCGACCAGCGCGGCCTGCTCGACGGCGCCAGCCTGCGCCTGCGCCTGAGCGATGCCGCGCTGCACGCACGCCACCTGCCCGGCGACCCGGTGGAGCGGCTGGTGTTCGAACTGCTGGAGCAGTTGCGCGTGGAAAGCCTGGCGCCCGAGGAATGGCCCGGCGCGCGCGCCAACCTGCATGCGCGCTTTGTGCACTGGAGCCAGGCCTTTGCCGATTCGGGCCTGACCGAAAGCAGCCTGGGCATCCTGCTGTTCACCGTGGCGCTGACCGCCTGGAGCCGCCTGAGCTGCCATGAGCCGCCCGATGCCCTGGCCGACCTGGCCGAGGCCACGCGG
>NZ_JTKZ01000352.1:0-5346 GCF_000799035.1 Delftia sp. ZNC0008 | reverse complement strand
CCGCGTCCATGCAGATTCAGCCTTTTCTCCTGGATGACGGCCTTGCGCTGGGCACGGTCTACGGCACGCTGCTCAACCAGCAGGCCACCGTGCAGCGCCTGTCGCCGCAGTTCGACAGCGCGCCCTACAAGGCCGCTCCGCGCGCGCCCGTGCTCTATCTCAAGCCGCGCAACACCTGGGCGCGCGATGGCGCTGCGGTGGCCGTGCCGGCCGATCCCGGCGAGGTCCGCGTCGATGCCAGCATCGGCCTGGTGATCGGCCGCAGCGCCACGCGCGTCAGCGAAGCAACGGCCCTGGACCATGTGGCCGGCTGGCTGATCGCCAGCGACCTCACGCTGCCGCACGAGAACTACTACCGCCCCGCCATCCGCCAGCGCTGCCGCGACGGTTTCTGCCCGCTGGGCGCCCTCGTTCGCGGCACAGGCTTTGACGCACAGGCGGCCACGCTCACGGTGTCCATCAATGGTGAACAGGTCTGGCAGCGCGGCTTTGCCGACCTGGTGCGCCCGCCCGCAAGGCTGCTGGCCGACGTGACCGAATTCATGACGCTGTCGCCCGGCGACGTGCTGCTGCTGGGCCCGGGCGAGGGCGCGCCGCTGGCGCGGCCCGGGGACCGCGTGGTCATCGAGGTGCCCGGCCTGGGCCGGCTCACGCATTCGGTGGTGGCAGAACAGGGAGCAGCAGCATGAAGCACGGACGCGTCATCTTCGAAGGACAGACCCTGCAGGTCACCGAAGGCCCGCACGGACAGGTGCAGCTGCCCGATGGCCGCCTGGTGGCGGAGACCGCCGTGCAGTGGCTGCCGCCGCTGCAGTTCGGCACCGTCTTCGCGCTGGGCCTGAACTATGCGGACCATGCCAAGGAAATCGCCTTCAACAAGGCGCCCGAGGAGCCGCTGGTCTTCCTCAAGGGCCCGAACACGCTGAACGGCCACCGCGGCCGCACGTACCGGCCCGCCAACGTGGCCTACATGCACTTCGAATGCGAGCTGGGCGTGGTCATCGGCAAGACCTGCCGCAACGTGCGCCGCGAAGACGCCTACAGCGTGGTCGCCGGCTACTGCACGGCCAACGACTACGCCATACGCGACTACCTGGAGAACTTCTACCGGCCCAACCTGCGCGTGAAGAACCGCGACGGCGCCACGCCCGTGGGCCCGTGGTTCGTCGATGCGGCCGATGTGCCCGACCCCATGAACCTGCGCCTGCGCAGCTGGGTCAACGGCGAGCTCAAGCAGGACGGCAGCACGCGCGACATGGTGCATGACATCCCCTCGCTGATCGCCCACCTGTCGGGCTTCATGACGCTGAACCCCGGCGACCTCATCCTCACCGGCACGCCCGACGGCGTGGCCGACTCCCGCGTGGGCGACGAGATCGTCACCGAGATCGAAGGCCTGGGCCGCCTGGTCAACACCATCGTCGGCGACGCGCCGGCCGCCTCCTGAACCCACCGCACACGCCAAGGAATCCCCATGCGCATTGACCACCTGATCGACGGCAAGGCCGTCGCCGGCAAGGACTATTTCGAGACCGTCAACCCCGCCACCCAGGAGGTGCTGGCCGAGGTTGCTGCAGGCGGCGAGGCCGAGGTGCAGGCCGCCGTCGCCGCCGCGAAGAACGCCTTCCCGAAATGGGCCAACACGCCCGCCACCGAACGCGCCAAGCTCGTGCGCAAGCTGGGCGACCTGATCGCCCGCCATGTGCCCGAGATCGCGCAGACCGAGACCAACGACTGCGGCCAGGTCATCGCCCAGACGGGCAAGCAGCTGGTGCCGCGCGCGGCCGACAACTTCTACTACTTTGCCGAGATGTGCACGCGCGTGGACGGCCACACCTATCCCACGCCCACGCACCTGAACTACACCCTGTTCCACCCCGTGGGCGTGTGCGCGCTGATCTCGCCCTGGAACGTGCCCTTCATGACGGCCACCTGGAAGGTGGCGCCCTGCCTGGCCTTCGGCAACACGGCCGTGCTCAAGATGAGCGAGCTGTCGCCCATGACGGCCGCGCGCCTGGGCGAGCTGGCGCTGGAGGCCGGCATTCCGCCCGGCGTGCTCAACCTGGTGCACGGCTACGGCAAGGACGCGGGCGAGCCCCTGGTGCGCCACCGCGATGTGCGCGCCGTCTCGTTCACGGGCTCGACCCAGACCGGCAACCGCATCGTGCAGGCCGCCGGCCTCAAGAAGTTCAGCATGGAGCTGGGCGGCAAGAGCCCCTTCGTGATCTTTGACGACGCCGACTTCGAGCGCGCGCTGGATGCGGCCGTGTTCATGATCTTCTCCAACAACGGCGAGCGCTGCACGGCCGGCAGCCGCATCCTGGTGCAAAAGGGCATCTACGCGAAGTTCGTGGACCGCTTCGTGGAGCGCGCCAGGAAGATCACCGTGGGCGACCCGCTGGACGAATCCACCATCGTCGGCCCCATGATCAGCGCCAGCCACCTGGCCAAGGTGCGCCACTACATCGAACTGGGCCGCAAGGAAGGCGCCAGCATGCTGTGCGGCGGCCTGGATGCGCCCGTGCTGCCCGAGCGCGTGCGCAAGGGCAACTACGTGCTGCCCACGGTGTTTGCCGACGTGGACAACCGCATGCAGATCGCCCAGGACGAGATCTTCGGCCCCGTGGCCTGCATCATCCCCTTCAGCGACGAGGCCGAAGCCGTGCGCCTGGCCAACGATATCCAGTACGGCCTGTCCAGCTACGTCTGGACCGAGAGCGTGGGCCGCGCCCACCGCGTGGCCGCCGCCATCGAGGCCGGCATGTGCTTCGTCAACAGCCAGAACGTGCGCGACCTGCGCCAGCCCTTCGGCGGCACCAAGGCCTCGGGCACGGGCCGCGAGGGCGGCAGCTGGAGCTACGAGGTCTTTTGCGAGCCCAAGAACGTGGCCGTATCGCTGGGCTCGCACCATATTCCGCACTGGGGCGTCTGAACGGGCGACCAGCGACAACGACAAAGAGAACCGAGGAGACAAGACATGCAACGCCGCCATTTCCTGCAATCCACCGCAGCCACCACGGCCGCAGCGCTGATGCTCCCGGGCCTTTCCCAGGCCCAGCCCGGCAGCGCGGCCGGCACCTGGCCCGCCAGGCCGCTGCGCATCATCGTGCCCTTCACGCCGGGCGGCACCACCGACCTGGTGGCGCGCCTGGTGGGCACCGAGCTGGGCAAGTCCCTGGGCCAGCCTGTGATCGTGGAGAACAAGCCCGGCGCGGGCACGGTGATCGGCGTGGACTATGTGTCCAAGCAGCCGGCCGACGGCTACACCCTGGTGTGCGTGGCCAACAGCTTCACGGCCAACAAGACGCTGGTGAAGAACCTGCCCTACGACACCACGCGCGACCTCAAGCCCGTGGCGCTGATGGGCCTGTCCGAGCATGTGCTGGCCACCCACCCGGGCAGCGGCCTGAAGACGCTGGCCGATCTGCGCAGCCGCGCCAAGGCCAGGCCCGGCGAGCTCAGCTATGCCTCGTTCGGCAACGGCACCTCGGCCCATCTGTCGGGCGCCCTGCTGTGCCAGGAGATGGGCATCGACATGGTCCACATCCCCTACAAGGGCCAGGGCCCGGCGCTGGCCGACCTGCTGGGCGGCCAGGTGGACGTGATGTTCGGCAACTGGCCCGAGTTCCGTGGCCATGTGCAAAGCGGCAAGCTGGTGGCCCTGGGCATGGCCACGCGCCAGCGCTCGCAGTTCGCTCCCCAGGTGCCCACGCTGGCCGAGCAGGGCGTGGCGCTGGAATCCAACTCCTGGCAGGGGCTGCTGGCACCCGGCGCCACGCCCGATGCCCTGGTGCAGCGCATCAACGCCGCCGTGGTCAAGGCCCTGGCCGAGCCCGCCGTGGTGGACGCCTTCGCGCGCGGCGGCATCGTCTCGCAGGCCGGCACGGCGCAGCAGTTCGCAGCCTTCGTCACCAGCGAAATCGCCAAGTACGAAGCCATCATCCGCCGCGCCAACATCACGCTGGGCTAAGGCTGGACCACCGGGAGACGCCATGAGCCTGTACACCATGCAGAAATTCCTGTTCCAGCTCAACCGCGAGCCCGAGGTGCAGCGGCGCTTTGCAGAGGACCGCGCCGCGCTGCTGGCCGAGTACGCGCTGGAGCCCGAGGAGTACGAAGCCATGTTCCACGGCGACATCGGCAAGCTCTACGTGCTGGGCTGCAACGGCCAGCTGCTGATGCACTTCGCGCCGCTGCTGGGCATGCCCTGGGCCGACTACCTGCAGGCCATGCGCGACGGCGTGCAAAAGCACGGACCGGTGCGCGCGGGCGTCTACGCGATGACCACCGGAACCAACGAAAAGATCGCAGGAGTTTGAGATGAGTCTGGTATTTGCAGGCGTTTGCAGCCATGCGCCCGGCATCACGGGCCGCGCACACCTGGCCGATCCGGTCACCAAGGATGCCTTCCATGCCGCCTTCCGCGACATGGGCGCACGGCTGGAGGCGGCGCGGCCCGATGCCGTGATCGTCATCGCGGCCGAGCACTTCGCCAACTTCTTCATGAACAACATGCCGGCCTATGCCATCGGCATGGCAGACCACTACGAAGGGCCCATCGAGGACCCGGCCTGGCTGGGCATAGAGCGCCACCGCATCCCCGGCAATGCCGAGCTGTCGCGGCGCCTGATCACCGAGGTCATGCAGACCGTGGACGTGGCCTTTGCCGAGGAGTGGAAGTTCGACCACGGCATCATGGTCCCGCTGCACTTTCTGACGCCGGCCTATGACAAGGACATCATCCCGGTCAACATCAACTGCCAGGGCCCGCCGCTGACGCCGCTGCACCGCGCCTGGGCCTTTGGCGAGGCCCTGCGCCGCGCCTGCGACAAGGCGCCCGAGCGCATCGCCATCGTGGGCACGGGCGGCATTTCGCACTGGCCGGCCACGCCCGACTCGGGCAAGGTCAACTGGGAATGGGACCAGCAGTTCATGGACCGCTGGTGCCGCAACGACCGGGACGCGCTGCTGTCGTACACCGACGCCGAGACCTACCGCGACGGCGGCCAGGGCGGCTTCGAGATCCGCAGCTTCATCGCCGTGGCCGCCGCCGCGCGCGGCGCGGGCCAGGTGCTGTACTGCCAGCCCATTCCCATCTTCGCCGTGAGCTGCACGGCCGCCACCATGGAGGTGGCCTGAATGCCGCACGTGGTCATCCTCTACACGGCCAGCCTGGACGCGCACACCGACATGACGCAGCTGTGCCGCGCCCTGGCCGACACCATGCTCACCGTGCGCGCCGAAGACGGCGCCCAGGTCTTTCCCACGGGCGGCACGCGCGTGCTGGCCTACCCCGCGCCGCACAGCGCCGTGGCCGATGGCGGGGCCGCGGGCCGCGCAACGCGG
>NZ_JTKZ01000971.1:0-2757 GCF_000799035.1 Delftia sp. ZNC0008 | reverse complement strand
CCCGCTGGTGCAGGAGGCTGCGGCCCGTGCCGTGCAGGACGGCGCCACGCAGTACACGCCGGCCCTGGGCCTGCCCCAGCTGCGCGAGCGCATCAGCCACTGGTATGCGCAGCGCTTCGGCGTGGATGTGCCGGCGCGGCGCATCGTGGTCACGGCCGGCGCCTCGGCCGCGCTGCAGCTGGCCTGCCTGGCGACCATCGACGCGGGCGACGAAATCCTCATGCCCGACCCCAGCTATCCCTGCAACCGCCACTTCGTGAGCGCAGCCGAAGGCCGGGCCGTGATGGTGCCGACCACGGCGGCCGAGCGCTACCAGCTGAGCGCCGACAAGGTCGAGGCCGCCTGGAACGAGCACACACGCGGCGTGCTGCTGGCCTCGCCCTCCAATCCCACCGGCACCTCGATTGCGCCGGCCGAACTGCGCCGCATCCTCGACGTGGTGCGCGCCAGGGGCGGGCTGACCATCATCGACGAGATCTACCTGGGCCTTTCGTACGATGCGGCTTTCGGCCAGACCGCGCTGGCGCTGGGCGAGGACGTGATCAGCATCAACAGCTTCAGCAAGTACTTCAACATGACGGGCTGGCGCCTGGGCTGGATGGTGGTGCCCGAGGCCATGGTGCCCGTGGTCGAGCGCGTGGCGCAGAACCTCTTCATCTGCGCCAGCACCGTCTCGCAGCGCGCCGCCCTGGCCTGCTTCGAGCCCGAGTCCATTGCCGAGTACGAACGCCGCCGCGCCGAGTTCAAGGCCCGGCGCGACTTCTTCATCCCCGCGCTCGAGGCCCTGGGCCTGCCCGTGCCCGTACAGCCCGACGGCGCCTTCTACGCCTGGGCCGACTGCCGTGCCGCTGCCGCCAGGCTCGGCGTCCAGGGCAGCTGGGACTTTGCCTACGCCGTCATGGAGCGCGCCCACCTGGCCATCACGCCGGGCCGCGACTTCGGCACGTTCGAGACCGCCGACTTCGTGCGCTTTTCGACGGCCAACTCCATGGAACAGCTGCAGGAGGCCGTGCGCCGCCTGCAGCGCCTGCTGGCCTGAGGCCCGCCGCACATGGCCTTCGAATTTCCCATCCGCGTCTACTGGGAGGACACCGATGCCGGCGGCATCGTGTTCTACGCCAACTACCTCAAGTTCTTCGAGCGCGCCCGCACCGAGTGGCTGCGTGCACTGGGCATAGGCCAGCAGCAGCTGCGGGAACAAACGGGCGGCATGTTTGTCGTAACCCAGGCCCAGCTGCAATACCTGCGGGCGGCCCGGCTGGATGACCAACTCCTTGTTACCGCCGAGCTGCAAAGCAGTGGCCGCGCTTCGCTGACAATACGCCAGCAGGCGCTGCTGGCATCCGCCGGCGATGGCAATGCGCCGCCGCCCCTGTTGTGCGAAGGCACGATCCGCATTGGATGGGTGGATGGCTCGACCATGCGCCCCGCAAGAATTCCGAACCGCATCCTGGAGCAACTCTCATGAACTCCCATGACATGTCCATACTCAGCCTCGTGCTGCAGGCCAGCTGGGTCGTGCAGCTGGTCATGCTGATCCTTGTGGGCGCCTCGGTGGCCAGCTGGGCCACCATCTTCCGCAAGTCGCAGACCTTGAAGCGCGTGCGCACGCTCAACGACGGCTTCGAGCAGGACTTCTGGTCGGGCACCAGCCTCAACGACCTCTATGCCTCGGCGGCCCACCATGCCAAGCAGGGCGGCCCCATGGAACGCATCTTCGCCAGCGGCATGCGCGAGTACCAGAAGCTGCGCGAGCGCCGCATCGCCGATGTGAACCAGTTGATGGACGGCACGCGCCGCGCCATGCGCGCCAGCTTCCAGCGCGAGATGGACGAGGTCGAATCGGGCCTGTCCTTCCTGGGCACCGTGGGCTCGGTCTCTCCCTACGTGGGCCTGTTCGGCACCGTCTGGGGCGTGATGCACGCCTTCACCGGCTTTGCCAACATGGAGCAGATCACGCTGGCCACCGTGGCCCCCGGCATTGCCGAGGCGCTGGTGGCCACGGCCATGGGCCTGTTCGCCGCCATCCCGGCCGTCACGGCCTACAACCGCTACGCCCACCAGATCGACCGCGTGGCCAGCCAGCAGGAAACCTTCATCGAAGAGTTCTCCAACATCCTGCAGCGCAACGTGGGTGCGACCGGCTCCAGCACCCCGTCCGGCCATTGAAGTCGCGCACAGTTTGCAAGGAGTGAGCACATGCCCGCAGTAGCCTCGCGCGGCGGCCGCAGCCGCCGCACCGTCAACGAGATCAACATGGTGCCCTTCATCGACGTGATGCTGGTGCTGCTCATCATCTTCATGGTGACGGCGCCCATGCTCACGCCGGGCTCCATCAACGTGCCCAGTGCCGGCAAGGCCGCGCGCACGCCCCCGAAGCGCGCCGACGTGATGATCGACAAGGACGGCGGCATCCGCATCAAGGCCGGCAGCACCGACAAGACCGTCACGATCCAGGAACTGGGCGCGGTCGCCAGGAGCTGGCAGGACCAGCAAAGCGACGACAGCGCCGTGCTGATCTCGGCCGACAAGAAGCTGCCCTTCGAGACCGTGATGGCCGCCATGTCGGCCCTGCAATCGGCCGGCGTCAAGCGCGTGGCCTTCGGCGTCAAGTCCTCCCAGTAAGCAGCGCCGCCCGCCTTCGACTCCATGCCCAACCTGCAAGACCACGACCAGTTCGCACCGCCGCGCACGCGCGGCCGCACCCGTTCGTGGGCCATGGCCGTGGCCGCGCACGGGCTGCTCGTGGCCACGCGG
>NZ_JTKZ01000608.1:0-476 GCF_000799035.1 Delftia sp. ZNC0008 | reverse complement strand
CCGCGTCCTGGCGACGGGCATTGCCGGCATCTTCATTCCAGGATTGCCCACCACGGTGTTCGTGCTCATGGCCGGATGGGCCGCGGCGCGCAGCTCGCAGCGCATGCACACCTGGCTGTGGCGCCATCGCCTGTTCGGACCCATGCTGCGCAATTGGGCGCGAGGTGGCTGCGTGAGCCGGCGCGCCAAATGGAGCGCCAGCGCCATGATGAGCCTGTGCGCCGTCCTCCTGCTGTGGACACGCCCGCCCGCCTGGGTACAGGCCGTGGCGCTGACGTCCATGGGCTGCGTGCTGGTGTGGCTGTGGTTCAGGCCAGAGCCCTGAGAATGAAGGCCTGCGGCAGGCCTGCTGAAAAAAATTCCCCGAGTTTTCTGCGACGTGTTTTTTACGTCATATAATCTAGGTCTTGTTCCTCAATAGCTCAGTTGGTAGAGCGCCGGACTGTTAATCCGTAGGTCCCTGGTTCGAGCCCAGG
>NZ_JTKZ01000110.1:0-14139 GCF_000799035.1 Delftia sp. ZNC0008 | reverse complement strand
GCTGGCCCGGGCCCTGGTCGAAACCGCCACGGCGCGCTTTGGCGGCCTGGACATCGCCTTCAACAATGCCGGCATGACGGGCGATCCCTGCGCCCTGCCCGACCTGTCGCTGCAGGCCTGGCAGGAGGCCATCGCCACCAATCTCACCAGCGCCTTTCTGGGCGCCAAGCACCAGATACCGGCCCTGCTGGCACGCGGCGGCGGCTCGCTGATCTTCACCTCCACCTTCGTGGGCTACACGGCGGGCCTGCCCGGCATGGGCGCCTATGCCGCCAGCAAGGCCGGCCTCGTCGGCCTCACCCAGGTCATCGCGGCTGAATACGGCCCCCGCGGCCTGCGGGCCAACGCCCTGCTGCCCGGCGGCACCGACACGCCCATGGGCCGCGCCAGCACCCCCACGCCCGAGGCACGCGCCTTTGTCGAAAACCTGCACGCCCTCAAGCGCCTGGCCACACCGGCGGAGATTGCAGCGGCAGCGCTGTTCCTGGCGTCGGATGCATCCAGCTTCGTCACGGGAACGGCCATGGTGGTCGATGGCGGTGTGTCCATCCAACGGACTTGAAGCAGAGCCCCGCCAAAGCCGTCGCGGCAATGGCGGCCCGCTCGGATCTTCCGGTCGCCTGCGGCGGCTTTATCAGGGGAGTTTTGAAAGTGGCATTCCTGCCCCAATAATTCCCCTGGAAACGATGCTTGTGCCTTCGCTGTTCATTCCCGCATCGTGGCCAAGGAGCTGGCTGATGTTTTCTGACCACGCAATTCACGACGAAGCAACTGCGGCAAATGGTGCCCGGATGCTGAATCGACATGGGGTGACATGAACCATTACGGGATGGCCGCACCTTTCTTCCAGGGAATGGATGATGGACAAACGAGGTGCATTGAGGCAATCTGCTTGAATCGGTAATACACTGCCCATGCAATCCATTGCATCGCGTCTCCAGCAACTACCGTCGGATGCAGGACCTGCGCAAAATGCCGCACAACCCTTGTTTCAAGCATTCTTCAGACAATAGATCAATTACATCCCATTACAGCATTGTGGACGGCTATGGTATTTAACCTTCGCACAAGGCCCATCGAATGCTCACGACATATACTCGCGCAAAACCGCAAGAATGGAATACCTGTTGTCCGTCCGATGTGATTTTTTCTCTTTGAAGAAAAGAACCGTTGCAGGGATTGCATCCCCATGCTCGCAGGAGCTACAGGCAGGCACAGTTCCATTTCGGCTGTGAGCGTTCGTGAACACTGATTAATCGCTTCGAGATTGTTATAGTAAATAACGGAACTACCATGACTAGACACACTCAGCCCATCGTGGAGCGCTTGTTCAGGCCAATGGAACGCTCGACCCGCCAGCGCAGTTCGATACGCACGGTCATGGAAGAGGCCGGGCGCCCCCTGCTCCCCGCTGAAATCCTGGGTGCAGCGCAGCGCGAAGTGCCGGCCATCGGTCTGGCCACGGTGTACCGCAACATCAAGCAATTGATGGAAGCCGGTGAGGTGCAGGCCGTGGACCTGCCCGGCGAGGCCACGCGCTACGAACTCAGCGGCCGCGCCCATCACCACCATTTCCGCTGCATGAGCTGCAACCGCGTGTTCAACGTGCCCGGTTGCCTTGGTGACATGCAGCGCATCGTGCCCGAAGGCTTTGTGGTGGAACGCCATGAGATGACGATGTACGGCGTCTGCAGCGACTGCCACCAGAACGTGCAGTAGCGGCGGGCCCCGGGCCTCAGGCCCAGGCATCGGCAAGCCGACAGCCATGGCGCAGGCCTTCCCTGCGCCATGGCTGTTTCTTTTTCCCCGGTCCGCTGCCTCAGCGCCTGCCCGGCCGCACGCGGCCTGCGGCAACGCCCCCGGCGAGCAAGGCCAGCGCAGCCACCGCCCAGAGCATCGCCACCTGACCCCAGGTCTGCGGCGCATGGCGCGGACTGGCCGTGAAGACCGGCTGCGCTGCAAAGTCCTTCGCGCCGAATGGACGGTCCTCGAACAGATAGGGATAGAAGAAAGTCCGCAGCCGCGCATGGAAGGCGGCAATGTCGTCCTGGTAGGCCAGCTGCGCCAGCAGGTCGGTGCCGGCCTGGCGGTGCAATGCGGCCTGCACGCCCACGCCGGGCAGCAGCCAGCCCAGGCGCCCGGTCCAGGCCTGGCGCGCCTGCAGGCCTTCCCGATAGGCGGCGAACTGGGGGGCGACGCTTTCATCACCGAGCTGCTGGAAGGCGTAGTACCACTTCCAGTGAAAGCCCGCAGGCAGCGGCGCGGTGTTGCGCCATTCGGGGTGGTTGCGGAAGAAGCGCTCCATGGTCTGCTCGCGCGGCAGGTCCCAGGCACCATGCACGGTCTGGCGCTGGGCCAGCATCAGCTCCACGCCCTGGCTCACGGGCACGGCGCGCGACAGCGCGGCATTGGCCAGCGTGGGCAGCACCAGGGTCAGCACGGCCCAGCAGCCCATGAGGGCCATGGCGTTGGCCACCGAACTGCCGCCCAGCGTGGCGACCACCAGGCACAGCCCGCTCCAGAAGGCCACATAGGCCGTGGCGCTCAGCAGCACGGAGGCGATGGCGCCCGCCTGCGCCCCGCTGGCCAATGCCCCTGCCAGGGCCGGCAGCGCCAGGCATGCCAGCAACAGCACCGAACGCAGGCCCGCACGGCGCAGCCACAGCCGGCGCCCGCTGCCGGGCATGGCCTGAAGCGTGCCCAGGCGTCCCGATTCGCGCTCGCCCGAGACCAGGTCGTAGAGCAGTGCAATCAGGAACAGCGGCGCCAGGTAGACCAGCACAAAGGCGAAGTCGAAGCGGCCCGCCAGCGCCAGTTCGGGGTTGAAGCTCTCGCCTTCATGCAGCTGCGCCTGCAGCGCCAGGGCACGCACGCGCAGCACATAGGGCGCGGCATCGCGCAGGCCCAGGGCGAGGAAGGCCGTGGACGACGGTGCATCCCAGGTGCTGTGAAAGCCGTAGTAGGCCACCGAGCCCGCATCGCCGGGCTGTGCATGCCGACCTGCCTGGGCCGCCATTTCCTGCTGCTGCATTTGGGCCAGACGGTCCAGGGTCTGGCGCTGCGACGAGATCTCGCGCAGGCCCGACAGCACTGCCAGCGTGGACAGCAACAGCAGCAGGGCCAGGGCGCACAGCGCCAGGCGCGAGCGCGTCAGAAGACGCCATTCATGTCGTAGCCAGCTCATCGCACCACCCTCCCCAGACGTTGCGTGGCCACCAGCAAGGCGGCCGCCAGCGCCGCCAGCCATCCCAACAGCACGCAGGCTGCGGGTGCCGCGCGGCGCAAGGCCGCCAGCGGCGGATCGGGCTCGTGATGGAAGTCGGAGACGCCGCGCCAGTGCTCGTGGCTGATGCGGTTGTCTCGGCTGGAACGGTCACCCGCGTAGCTGAGCTTGTCCACCTGCAGCTGGTTGAGCGCCTGCACCATGCGGTAGCGATGCTGCTCGGCCTGCTCCAGAAAGCGCCGATAGCCTTGCAGGTCGGTGCCGGCCACGGCCATGGACAGGCGGCGCAGCGCAATCAAGGGGCTGACCAGGGCAAAGCCGTCGGCGCTGCGCAGTTGCCGGGCCTGCAGATCGAAGCTGGCCTCGGCATGGCGCCTGAAGAGCTCGCTGGTCAGCCGCTCGCCCTCCATGCCGACCAGGCCCTTGTAGTTGACGGGCAGATCCTCCACACGCGACACGCCGTACTGCGCAAGCACTTTGGCGCGAAAGGCGGCGAAGTAGGGATCGTCGGGATTGTGGCTGTCGCCCAGCGCCGCCAGCTCGCGCGCCGTGGCGATGTCGGTCTCGAAGCGCGTGGGCAATGCCAGGGCCGCGCCCACCAGCTCCGGCGCCAGCCGGGGCACCAGCACCACGCCAATGGCCCACGCGGCCAGCAGGGCCAGCAAGGCATCGCGCCCGCGCCGCATGAGGGCCGAGACCGCGGTGATGCCCACGGCCCACAGCAGCAGCCACAGCACATGGCCAGCCGCCAGCGCGGCCACCAGGCTGATGGGCACGGGCGTGGCCACCGCCATCCAGGCCAGGGCCAGCAAGGCGGGCAGCAGCACCAGGGCCGCCACGCCCGTCAGCGCCAGCAGCTTGCCGGCCACGAACTGCCGCATGCCCACGCCCTGGGCCAGCAGCACGCGCAAGGTGCCGGCCTCGCGCTCTCGCGCGATGCAGGCATGGCCCACGAAGATCAGCAGCAGCGGTGCCAGCACCTGCAGCACAAAGGCCGGCGTGAGCTGGCCGAAGCGCAGCAGCAGCGACGACTGGCGCACATCGCCGAAGTTGGCGCTGTTCTGGCGGTGGCCTTCGAGAAACAGCGTGTGGCCGGTGTAGGCGTCTATGCCCGCATCGAAGGCCGCCAGCGGATTGAGCGGGCGGAACACGAAATGGCCGTAGTGCACCATGCGGTGCGGATGGCGGTCGGGCTGGGCCTCGAACTCATGGTCCACCTGCGACTGGTGGCGTTCGCGCTGGGCCTGGGCCGCGCTGCGCTGGTCCCAGGCGGTGAAGGCGGCAGTAGCACCGAGCAGCAGCCACAGCACCATGCCCAGCACGGCCACGCGGTCGCGCAGCAGCAGGCGCCATTCCTCGCGTGCAATGGTCCAGGCCGTGCTCATGCCGCGGCCCCCTGCACGCCTGCGTCTGCGTCTGCGTCTGCGTGTGCGTCTGCACTCGCACTCGCACCCGAACCTGTACCCGCGTAGTGGCGGTGCAGTGCCCGCACGTCAAAGCGCTCTTCCCCACGGGCCGCCACCTCCTCCACCAGCCTGCCGCCCGCGATGAAGCCCATGCGGTCGGCCACATCGGCCGCCCCCAGCAGGTCGTGCGTGACCATGAGAATGGCCACGCCCTGGCCGCGCAGCTGCGTGATGAGCCGGCTGAATTCGGCCGTGGCCTGCGGGTCCAGGCCCGAAGTGGGTTCGTCCAGCAGCAGTGCCGGCACCTTGCGTGCCAGCGCCAGCGCAATGGCCACCTTCTGCCGCATGCCCTTGGAAAAGCCCGAGACGCGCCGGTCATGCGCGGCCGCATCCAGCCCTGCAGCGGACAAGGCCTGGCCGATGGCATCCCTGCTGGCGGGCTGGCCCGCCAGGTCCAGCAGATAGGCCACGTTCTCGCGCGCGCTCAGGTGCTCGTACAGCGCCACGTTCTCGGGGATATAGGCGATCAGGCCGCGCGCCTGCGCGGCAGCCGTCACCGGGTCCACGCCCTGCACGCGCACCTGGCCGCTGCGCGGCCGCACAAAGCCCAGGAACAGGCTCAGCGTGGTGGTCTTGCCCGCGCCGTTGGCGCCCAGCAGCGCATAGATCTCGCCGGCATGCACGGCCAGGTCCAGGCCCTGGAGGATGGTGCGCTCGCCATAGTCCACCACGGCGCCCAGCGCTTGGAGCACGGGCGTGGAGGCAGAAGTGGGGTTGGAAGAAACAGGAAGGGATGGATGCATGGCGGGGCTCAGAACTTGGCTTGAAGGCCTACGGTGACGGTGCGGGCGGTGCCCGGCGTCACCCACAGCCGGCTGTACGAGCTGGTGTAGTAGGTCTTGTCAAAGAGGTTGTCCACGTCCAGCGTCAGGCGCAGCGTGGGGCTGATGCGCCAGTAGGCCACCAGCTTGGCGGTGGTGTAGCCGGGCAGATCGAAGGCCGCCTTGCCCGCGTCGGCCTCGGCCTGCGTGCGGGCCTGGCCCAGGCGCTTGCCCACGCGGGTGACGCCGCCGCCAATGCCGTAGCGCTGGCCGTTGGAGAAGGCGTTCTCGTAGACCGCCAGCACGCTGCCGTTGACCTTGGGCACGTTGAGCAAGCGCCCGCCCACTTCCAGCGTGTTGTCGCGCGAGATCTCCACGTCGTTGAGCACCAGGCTCGCATTCAGGCGCCAACGCTGCGTGACCTGGCCGGCAAAGTCGAACTCCAGCCCCCGGCTGCGGATCTCGCCGGCCGAGACCGAGTAGCCGGCGTTGCCCGGGTCGGCCGTCAGCACGTTGCGCTTGCGGATGTCGAACAGCGCGGCCGTGGCACCCATGCGCCGGTCGGCGCTTTCCCACTTGGCGCCCAGCTCCATGGAGCGGCCGGATTCGGGACTGAAGCCCGCGCCGGCCACATCGACGCCCACGTTGGGCCGGAACGAGCGGCCCACGTTGGCATAGAAGGTCCATTGCGGCAGCGGCAGCCAGCTCAGGCCCAGGCGCGGAGAGGTCGAGGTCGGGTCCTGCTGCGTGGTCGCGCCCGTGCGGCGGTTGTGCAGCGACTGGTCATAGCGGTCCATGCGCAGGCCGGCCACCACGCGCCACTGGGGCGAGAGCTTGATGGCGTCCTGCAGGTAGAAGGCCGTGTTGCGCTGGCGCTCGAAGGTATCGGTATTGGCCGTGGGCACGGGCTGCGTGCCTCCATAGACGGGGTTGTAGATATTGATGGCATAGGGATTGGCCGCCGTGGGGTTGGCGCGCAGCATCACCGTATCCATGTCGAAGCGAAAGCTCTCCAGGCCCAGCAGCAGCTCGTGTTCGACGGTGCCCGTTTTCACCGTACCCTGCAGCTCGGCCTGCACGGCGATATCGTCGGACTGGTAGTCGCGGAAACGCCGCTGGCGCGTCAGGTCGCCATTGGCCAGCAGCGCATGGGGTTCGGTGGAAAAGCCGTTGATCGAGGTCTCGCGGTAGGACAGACCCAGGCGGCTGCGCCACTGCGCGCTCCACTCATGCGAGAGGATGAACTGGTGCGTGCGGTTTTCCACCGTCACATCGCCGTCGCGCGGGTCGCCCAGGAAGCGGCTGCGCGAGATGGCGCCCAGGCGGTCGCCCACGGCCACCACGCCACGGTCCAGCGGCGTCTTGTGGCGCAGCAGCTCGCCCGAGTACTCCAGCACCGTATCGCGCCCCAGCTTCCAGGTGAAGGCCGGCGCAATCACCTGGCGGCTGGCGCCCACGAAGTCGCGGAAGCTGTCGCGGTCCTCCACGGCGATGTTGAGCCGGTAGGCAAAGTTCTCGCCAATCGGTCCCGTGCTGTCGAGCGCGCCGCGCCGCAGCCCGTAGCTGCCCGCATAGGCTTCCACGGAATGCGAAGGCGTCCACAGCGGACGCTTGGAGACGACGTTCAGCGTGCCGCCCGGCTCGCTGCTGCCATAGAGCGCAGCGGCCGTGCCCTTGAGGAACTCGATGCGCTCCACGCCGGCCAGATCACGCGGCGCGTTGAAGCCGCGCCCCGAGGAAAAGCCGTTGAACAAGGTGGCCATGCCCACGTTCTGATCGCCGGGCAGGCCGCGAATGACGATGTTGTCCCACAGGCCGCCAAAGTTGTTCTGGCGCGAGACGCCGCCCACATAGTCCAGCACATCGTCGAGCTTGGTGGCTCCCAGGTCGTCCATGGCCTGGCGCGTGATCACGCGCACCGACTGCGGCAGCTCGCGCAGCGGCAGGTCGGTCTTGGCGCCTGCCGCCTCATCGGTGTGATAGGCGCCCGAGGCCGTGCGGCCCACGACTTCCACGGCAGGCAGCAGGGTCTGCTCCTGGGGCGACGGCGCTGACGGCACGGATGCCGCAGGTTGTTCCTGGCCCTGGGCCAGCACGGGCGTGGAGAAGAAAGCGGCAGCGCTCAGAGCAAGCGGCAGCGGGCGAAGGCCGGGGAGCGGCTTCGCGAGGATGGAGAAGGCAGTCATGATGAAAACGGGCACGGGCGCATGCCGCCGGCATCAGAAGCCGGCGCGCGCAAACACGGACATGCCGCCAGCACCAACGGGTGCCGGCGGCAGAGAAGGAGAAAAGTGCTTGCGGATTCAGCGCGGCGGGTCGCGCGATGCAAAGGCCCAGCGGTTCTGCGAGGGGATAGCGCCGCCCACGGTGCGCGGCGGCACCCTCTCAGGCGGTGCGGCCACGGCCAGCGGCAGGCCGAAGTGCGGCAGCCAGGCCGCCGCATGCGGTGCATGGCCCATGCACCAGACGCAGACGGCTTCCGCGGCTTCCGCCTTTTCACCGGCCGGCGCCTTGTCCTCGCAGCCGTTCAGGCCGGCAAACGCCTGGCCGGGCGCTGCCGCCGCCTGCCGGATATGCGTTGCGCCGTGCAGGGGCATGCCAATGGCCGTGTTGAAGAACACGGCCAGCAATAGCAGGCGCAAAACAAGCAGGCGCATAAGACGGCGATCTTACTATTGACAATTCAATATCGTTAACTATCCGCCGGCATTTTCAGCACGGGCCCGGAGACAGCGCGGCAATATGGCACAGGCATGTGACAGCCGACTGGCGATTTCCCGCATTGTGCCTATTGATCTGCGGGCCCCACGCCCCGGAAGAACATGTCGCAGATCTGGTCCGCCACCTTCTCCAGCGAGCCCTTGCGGGGGTTGAACCAGGACTGTATGGAGTTGATGCTGCCCAGGATCATGATGCGCGCCAGGTGGATGTCGGCATCGGCCCGCAGGCGGCCTTCGGCGCGCAGGTCTTCGAGCAGGCCGCTCCAGAATTTCTGGTGGCGCTCGCGGCGCTTGATCTGGCGTTCGCGCACCTTGTCGGGCAACTGGCCCAGCAGGCGGCCGTGGGCCAGGGCGAAGTCCCCATGCTTGATCAGGCCCGCCATCTGGCCCAGCACGGCTGCGCGGAAACGCTGCTCGGCCGTGGCGTCGGCGCCCAGCGCGGCAAGGCGCTCCTGCTGCTGGCTGATGATGCGGTTGCCGCCCTGCTCCATGACCTCGTCCACCAGTTCCTCCTTGGAGGCGAAGTGGTAGTAGATGCTGGCGGCCTCTATCCCGGACTGCTCGGCAATGTTGCGCATGGTGGTGGCAGAGTAGCCCTGCTCACCGAAGGTGCGGGCGGCCAGCTTGAGAAGGGTCTCGCGGGTCTCGTTGCCGTCGTGGGCGCTGGTCTGCCTTCTTGCCATGTCTGCCAGGGTGTGGATCGTTGTAGTGCGGCGATGCTAACAGGCTGTTGGTGGCACGCCAATCAAGCGTTCGGTACGCGCCCGCTGCCTGGCGGGCATGGCCGGGCCGCGAAACTGCGCCTGAAGAATCAGCCCCAAAGGCATTCCCGGGACTGCAATGGCCTGGCAATCAACGGCTCATGCATTTTCCGCGATATCGGCGGAAGATATTTCAAACCACGGCCAGGAATTCAATCCTCGCAATACAAAAAATCCATCCAGCCAATCGACAAGACAAATGAAACAACGCGTGTTAATCGCAAGATTAAATAGCAGAATCGAATCACATGTAATTTATTTTATAAATCGATAAATAAAATCGATTGATGAAACAAAATCAGCACCCGCAACCGGTTCTGAAATGGGAACTTGTACGATCACCTCGTCGCGGCTGCCCTGCAAAAGCATGCCAGCACGCCCTCTCCAGAGGAGGAAGCGCCAACCACAATGCTCTGCAAATGTAACAAAGACGCAACAGCTTTTGTAAAGTGGCGGTTATCAAGATGTTGCTGGATATAATGCGGATCGCCTCGGAATATGCCCAGGCATGAGAAGAAGCTGTCTACACCCCATAGAACGCTCACATCATCAGTATTTATACTTACGGTGATATCTTCATCCCCCACTGCACATGCACCAACCTTGACCATTGCGTAAAGAGTTCCGGGTCGTTGTTCTTGCTGCGCAGTTTTCGACAAATAGCCGCACTTAGAAATTCTTCTATCAAGATGACTACATACCAAGAGCTGATTGCCCAGAAAAAACTGCTCGACCAGCAAATCGACGAGGCCCGCAAGCTGGAGTCCAAAGCGGCTCTGGCATCGGTGCAGGAACTGGTCCGGGAGTTTGGCTTTACGGCACAGCAGGTCTTCCCCTGGAAGCCCGATGGCAAGAAGAGCGCCCCCGCCAAGTACCAGGACCCCGAGTCCGGCAAGACCTGGACCGGCCGCGGCAAGCCGCCGAACTGGATCCTGGGCAAGGACCGCACCCTGTTCGAAATCAAGTGAGTCCCTGCCGCGCATGGGCCCGCCCGCACGGCGGCGCACATGCGCGGGCACATGCTCAGAGGTGCGTCATGCAGGCACCACCGCCGTGACCTCGATCTCCACCTTGGCCCGGTCTTCCACCAGATCCGCCACCTCCACCGCCGTCATGGCGGGGAAATGCCGCCCGATCAGTTCGCGGTAGTGCTTTCCAATGGCCGGATAGGCCGCCACGTATTCCTGCTTGTCGGTCACATACCAGGTCATGCGCACGATGTGCTCGGGCCTGGCGCCGCCTTCGGCGAGGATGGCGACGATATTGGCCAGCGCCTGCCGCACCTGTCCGGCAAAGTCGTCCGTCTCGAATTGCTGCTGGCCGTTCCAGCCAATCTGCCCGCCGACAAACACCAGCCGGGAGCCGACCGTCATTTCGGTTAGGATGCCATTGGCATAGCCTCGTGGCGCCAGCCAGTCCGGGGGTTGCAGAGTCTTCATTGCTTCATCCTGTTCTCGTTGAATCCGTAAAACCGTCCTGCGGCACCAGATAGGCCTGCAGGCGCTCGCGCAGATCGGCCGGCAGTGGCGTGGCCTTCATGCTGCGCAAATCCATGGTGACGATGGTCATGCGCGCAGACAGCCGTCGCTGGCCGTCCGGCCCCTCGAAACGCACATCGAACTGGAACGACGCCCCGCCGATGCGGCGCACCTCCAATACCTGGCGCAGCGTGTCGTGCCAGCGGCTGGGCGCCGTGAAATCGCATTGCACCGACACCGTGGGCGTGCCCACCTGGCGCTGTACATGCAGGGTGTGGAATGGCAGGCCCATTCCCCTGTCGAACCATTCCTCCACCAGGTCGTTGACCATTTCGAAATAGCGCGGGTAAAAGACGATGCCGGCCGGATCGCAATGGCGAAACAGCACCTGCACCTGGCTGACGAAGGCGGAGGCCATGGCGCGCGCTCACGGCATCTTGCGCAGCACGAAGCGCTGCAGCTTGCCGGTCTCGGTGCGCGGCAGGGCCGGCACGAAGACAATGGCGCGCGGGTACTTGTAGGGCGCAATGCTGGCCTTGACGAAGGCCTGCAGCGTGGCGGCCATGTCGTCGCCGGCCGCAAAGCCGGGCTTGAGCACCACAAAGGCCTTGACCACCTGGCCGCGCTCGTCGTCTGCCGCGCCTATCACGCCGCATTCGGCCACGGCCTCGTGGCGCAGCAGTGCGTCCTCCACCTCGGGGCCGGCGATGTTGTAGCCGGCCGAGATGATCATGTCGTCATTGCGCGCCTGGTAGAACAGATAGCCGTCGGCATCACGCACAAAGGTGTCGCCGGGCAGGTTCCAGCCGTTTTGCACAAAGCGCTTCTGGCGCTCGTCGGCAAGATACCGGCAGCCGGTCGGCCCCTTGATGGCCAGGCGGCCGGGCGTGCCGTCGGGCACGGGCTGCATGTCGTCGTCCACCACCTGGGCCACATAGCCGGGCACGACCTTGCCGATGGCGCCCGCACGCACCTCCTCGGGCGGGCTGGACACGAAGACGTGGATGAGCTCGGTGCCGCCGATGCCGTCGATCATCTCGATGCCCGTGGCCTGCTTCCACAGCTGGCGCGTGGCGTCCGGCAGGGCCTCGCCGGCCGAGACACTTTTCCTGAGTGACGACAGGTCGAAGCGCGCTGCCTGCGCCGCCATCTGCCGGTAGAAGGTGGGTGCGGTGAAGACGATGGTGGCGCGGAAATCCTGCACCAGCTGCAGCAGCCCTTCGGGCGTGAGCTTTTCGGCCAGCACGGTGCTGGCGCCCACGCGCAGCGGAAAGCACAGCAGCCCGCCCAGGCCAAAGGTGAAGGCCAGTGGCGGCGTGCCGCAGAAGATGTCGTCCGGACCCGGCCGGATCACATGGCGCGGAAACAGGTCGCACATGGCCAGCACGTCGCGGTGGAAATGCATGCAGCCCTTGGGCGCGCCCGTGGTGCCGCTGGTGAAGGCGATGAGGCAGACATCGTAGGCCGCCGTGTCGCAGCAGGCAAAGGTGTCGGGCTTGGCTGCGGCCAGGGCGTCCAGCGCGTCGGCTGCGCCATCGTTGAAATACAGCACGCGCGAAAGGTCCGGGCAATGGTGTTCATGGCCGGGCTGCAGGCACAGCTGCACCTCGTCCTTGAGGCGCACATCGCACAGCACGGCCTGCACCCGGGCCTTGGCGATGATCTGCTGCAGCTCCTTGGCACGCAGCAGCGGCATGGTGGGCACCGTCACCAGCCCGGCCTTGATGGCGGCCAGCCAGGAAGCGGCCATCATGGCGTTGTTGGGGCCGCGCAGCAGCAGCCGGTTGCCGGGCACCAGCTGCAGGTCTTCCACCAGCACATGGGCGATGCGGTTGGTCAGCGCCTGCAGTTCGGCATAGGTCATGGCGGCCTGGTCGGCGCCCTGCCTCCAGCGCAGGGCCACGCGGTCGCCATGGCCGCGCGCCACCATGGCATCGACCAGTTCGGCCGCGCAGTTCAGGCGTTCGGGATAGGCCACGTCCGGGCCGTCGAGCAGGAACTCGGGCCATTGGTCGGGCGGCGGCAGGTTGTCCCGGGCGAAAGTATCGATGTGGGCGGAGGCTTGCATGCGATGTTCCCTGGCTTTGCGTTGAATGGGCAGCCTGCCGCTCAGGCCTTGAGCAGCTCGCGCGCGATGATGAGTTTCTGCACCTCGGTCGCGCCCTCGTAGATGCGCAGCGCGCGGATCTCGCGGTACAGCGTCTCCACCGGCATGCCCGAGACCACGCCCGCCCCACCGAACATCTGCAGCGCGCGGTCGATCACGGCCTGGGCCGATTCAGTGGCCGTCATCTTGGCCATGGCCGCCTCGCGCGTGGTGCGCGTCTTCTTCACATCGCGCATCCAGGCGGCCCGGTAGGTCAGCAGGGCCGATGCGTCGATGGCCGTGTCCATGTCGCCCAGCGCGGCCTGGGTCAGTTGCAGGTCGCCCAGGGTCTGCCCGAACATGCGGCGTGACTTGGCGCGTGCCAGGCCTTCGTCCAGCGCGCGGCGCGCAAAGCCCAGTGCGGCGGCGGCCACCGAGGCGCGGAAGATGTCCAGCGTCATCATGGCCAGCTTGAAGCCCTGCCCCGGCTCGCCCAGGCGCTGCGACACGGGTATGCGGCAGTTGTCGAAACGGATGGTGGCCAGCGGGTGCGGCGCGATCAGCTCGATGCGCTCGCCAATGGAGAAACCCGGCGTGTCCGCATCGACCACGAAGGCGCTGATGCCGCGCGCCCCCGGCGCCTCGCCCGTGCGGGCGAACACGCAGTAGAAGTCGGCAATGCCGCCGTTGGAGATCCAGGTCTTGGCACCGTTGAGCACATAGTGGTCGCCTTCGAGCCGCGCCTCGCAGGCCATGGCGGCCACGTCGGAGCCGGCATCGGGCTCGGACAGCGCAAACGCCGCAATGGCCTCGCCACGCGCCACGCGTGGCAGGTAGCGCTGGCGCAGCGCGTCCGACCCCATGAGCGATATCGCACCGCTGCCCAGCCCCTGCATGGCAAAGGCGAAGTCGGCCAGGCCTTCATGGCGGGCCAGGGTCTCGCGCAGGATGCAGACCGCACGCGAGTCCACCTCGGGCAAGGCCCCGCCCCAGGCGCCGCCGGGGCCGGACGGCACGGCATAGCGCAGCCAGCCGGCCTGGCCCAGGGCCTTCACCAGTTGGCGGCAGGCTGCATCGGCATCGTGGTGGTCCACATCGCCCAGGGATTGGGCGCACCAGGCATCGGCCTCATGCGCCAGCGTGCGGTGGGCGTCATCGAAGAAAGGCCAGTCCAGCCAGGAGGAATCACGCATTTTCAGTTTCCTTCGAAGACGGGCTTTTGCTTGGCCACGAAGGCCTCGTAGGCGCGGTGGAAGTCGCGCGTCTGCATGCAGATGGCCTGGGCCTCGGCTTCGGCCTCGATGGCCTCGTCCACACCCATGTTCCATTCCTGGTGCAGCAGCTTCTTGGTCACGCCATGGGCAAAGGTGGGGCCGGCGGCCAGCTGGGCGGCCAGCGCATGGGCGGCTTCGCCGATCTGCTCGGGGCTGTGCAATGCATTGAAGAAGCCCCAGGCAGCGCCCTCCTCGGCCGTCATGGCGCGGCCCGTGTACAGCAGCTCGGAGGCGCGGCCCTGGCCGATCATGCGCGGCAGCAGCGTGCAGGCGCCCATGTCGGCACCGGCCAGGCCTACGCGGGTGAAGAGAAACGCCGTGCGCGCGGCCGGCGTGCCCAGGCGCATGTCGGCCGCCAGCGCGACCATGG
>NZ_JTKZ01000130.1:0-2249 GCF_000799035.1 Delftia sp. ZNC0008 | reverse complement strand
CAGGCCGCCGAAGCCCTGCGCGCGGCCGACCTGCCGTGCCCCGTGGTCAGCGTGGGCTCCACGCCCACCGCGCTGGCGGCATGCCGGCTGGACGGCGTTACCGAGGTGCGCGCAGGCGTCTATGTGTTCTTCGACCTGGTGATGCGCAACATCGGCGTGTGCACGGCCGAGGACGTGGCGCTGTCGGTGCTGGCCACCGTGATCGGCCACCAGGCCGACAAGGGTTGGGCCATCGTGGACGCAGGCTGGATGGCCATGAGCCGCGACCGGGGCACGGCGAAACAGCGGCAGGACTTCGGCTACGGCCAGGTCTGCGACCTGCATGGCGAGGTGATGCCGGGCTTCGTGCTGACTGGCGCCAACCAGGAGCACGGCATCCTGGCGCGCGCTGATGGCGCGATAGAGGCCGACATCGCCGCCCGCTTTCCCCTGGGCACGCGGCTGCGCATCCTGCCCAACCATGCCTGCGCCACGGGCGCGCAGTTCCCGGCCTACCAGGCGCTGGCGGCAGATGGCTCGGTGCAAACCTGGGAGCGGCTCCATGGCTGGTGAAAACGGGATCGATCTGCGCCATGCATCGCCGCAGCTGCCTGCGCCGGGCGGCCACTACAGCCACACGGCCACGGGCCAGGGGCTGGTCTTCGTGTCAGGGCAGCTGCCCATACGGCCCGACGGCACGCGCCTGGTGGACGCCAGCTTCGAGGACCAGGCGCGCCAGGCGCTGGCCAATCTGGCGGCGGCGCTGGAGCTGGCCGGCAGCGGCGTGCCCCGCCTGCTGCAGGTGCGCGTGTACCTGGACGACATGGCGCACTGGCCGGCCTTCGACCGCCTCTATGCCGACTGGGCCGGCGCGCACCGGCCCGCGCGCGCCGTGGTGCCCACGGGGGCGCTGCATTTCGGGTTGAAGGTGGAAATCGAGGCCGTGGCGCTGGCCTGAAGAAAGCCCGGCCCGAGGGGGCCGGCTGCCGCTACTTCAGCCAGCCGCGCTTGCGGAAATACAGCATGGGCCCGACGGCACTGAGCACCATGAGCGCGATGACGTAGACGTAGCCGAACTCCCACTCCAGCTCGGGCATGAAGCGGAAGTTCATGCCGTAGACGCTGGCGATCAGCGTGGGCGGCAGCAGGGCCACGCTGGCCACCGAGAAGATCTTGATGATCTTGTTCTGGTTGATGTTGATGAAGCCGACCGTGGCATCCATCAGGAAGTTGATCTTGTCGAAGAGGAAGGCCGTGTGGCTGTCCAGCGATTCGATGTCGCGCAGGATCTGGCGCGCTTCCTCGAACTGCTCGGCATTGAGCATCTTGGAACGCATCATGAAGCTGACGGCGCGGCGCGTGTCCATGACGTTGCGGCGGATGCGGCCGTTCAGGTCTTCCTGGCGCGCGATGGCGCCCAGCACTTCGCGGGCCACGTCGTCGGTCACGTCGCCGGACAGCACCATCTTGCTGGCCTTCTCCAGGTCGTCGTAGATGCCTTCGAGCGTATCGGCCGAGTACTCGGCGTCGGCGTCGAACAGCTTGAGCAGCACGTCCTTGGCCTCGTCGATCAGGCCCGGCGCGCGGCGCGCGCGCATGCGCAGCAGCCGGAAGACCGGCACGTCCTCGTCATGGATGGAGAACAGCACGCCGCAGCTGCGCAGGTTCTTGTTGTGCTCGTTGACGATGAAGGCCACGCGCACGGAGCGTGGGTCCTCGTCATCGTCGATCAGGAAGTCGCTGCGGATGTGCAGCTCGCCGTTGTCTTCTTCGTAGAAGCGGGCCGATTCCTCGATGTCGTCGTCCATCGCATCTTCGGGGATGGACAACTCGTAGTGCTGCTTGATCCAGCGCTTTTCCTCGACCGTGGGCGACTCCAGGTCCACCCAGATCGGCTTGAAGCGGGACAGCTCCTCCAGCGACTCGATCTCTTCTTGAACCAGGCGGCCATTGGCCAGCGTAAAGATGTTGAGCATAGGCTCACTCCAGGTGTTCTTCTCAGGCGTGCGGGGTATCGGGGGTGCTTTCAACCCCACAGGCCAACCGGGAGTTGAAAGCTACCAACTGGGGTAGGTTTCCACGGAGCTTTCTCCAAGATGCAAAGCATCGGATTATGCAGCGTTGCGCTGCAGCATGCGGGCCGGCCGCGCTATTCGGAAGCGGCTCCAGGGGGCATCTGGCGGCCTGTCACAAAAGCCTGGGCATGGCACAGGTCGGCCCAGGCGCCGGCCTTGGCCTGGGGGGCGCGCAGCAGATAGTTGGGGTCGTAG
>NZ_JTKZ01000749.1:0-4235 GCF_000799035.1 Delftia sp. ZNC0008 | reverse complement strand
CTCGCCTACGGCGGCAACCAGACGCTGCAGGCACTGCGCCAGCGCCTGCCCGTGACCACGCGCTTTCTGCCGCATGGCCACAAGCTGGGCTTCGGCATGGTGGGCGCCCAGGCGCTGGACACGCTCAAGGCGCCCGCCGTGGCGCGGCTGGCGGCCTGGGACGTGATGCGCTACGACCAGCAGGGTTGCTACTCGCCCCATGTCTTCTACGTGGAGCGCGGTGCCCCCGTGCCGCCGCGTGCCTTTGCCGACTATCTGGCGGCCGAGCTGGCCAACCTGCAGCGGCGCTTTGCGCGCCGGCCGTTGGAGCTGGAGGAGGGCGCCGCCGTGGCCCGCTGGCAGCAGGCCGTGGAATGGTCGGGTGACGAACAGCAACTGCTGGGTCCGGTGGACGCACCCTGGAGCGTGGCGTACAGCGACAGCCTGCAGCCGCTGGCGCCCACGGCCCTGTACCGCACGATTGCCGTGGTGGGTGTGGACCGCCTGGATGACGCCGTGCCCGTGGTGGCCGCGCAGCGCGACTACCTGCAGACGGCCGGCATTGCCGCCTCGCCCGAGCAGCTGTACCGCCTGGCCGGCCTGCTGGGCGCGGCCGGCGTCACGCGCATCAGTGCCATCGGCTCCATGAGCATGCCCGAGGCCGGCTGGCACCATGACGGCCGCTTCAACCTGCTGGACCTGGTGCGCATGACCGAGATAGAGCAATCTGCCGAGGCGGCGGCGCAGCCGTTTGCGCCGTATGCGGACTGACATGGCGAACCTGCAAGAGGGGACGGACGGGGCTGCAACCATGGCGTTTCTCGATGTCGAGCAAGTGGTCTTCACCTACCCGGGCCGCCCGCCCGTGGTGGACGGCGTGGACTGGCGCGTGCAGGCCGGTGAGGTCCACTGCCTGCTGGGCCGCAGCGGCTGCGGCAAGACCACCTTGCTGAAGCTGGCGGCGGGGCTGCTCAGGCCGCAGTCGGGCCGCATTCTGCTGCGTGGCGCCGAGCTGGCCGAGCCCGGCCCGCAACTGGGCTTCATGTTCCAGGCGCCCACGCTGCTGGAGTGGCATACGGCGCTGGGCAATGTGCTGCTGCCCGTGTCGCTGCAAAGGCGCCCCGCGCCGCAGGACGAGCAGCGCGCCCTGGCGCTGCTGCAGCAGCTGGGCCTGGCCAGCCATGCGCAGCGCCATCCGCGCCATCTATCGGGCGGGCAGCAAAGCCGCGTGGCGCTGGCGCGGGCGCTGGTGCTGGACCCGCCCCTGCTGCTGCTGGACGAGCCCTTTGCCGCGCTGGACGCCATCACGCGCGCCGAGCTGCAGGACGACCTGCTGCGCACCTGCCGCGAGCGCGGCACCACGGTGCTCTTCGTCACCCACGACATCAACGAGGCCGTCTACCTGGGCGACCGCATCGCCCTCATGCACGGCGGGCGCATCGTGGCCGATATGGCAGTCGATCTGCCCGCGCCGCGCACCCAGGCCATGCGCCACGGGCCGGCGTTCAACGAACACTGCGCCCGCGTGCGCGCAGCCCTGGACAGGACGGCGGCATGACGGTGTCCTTGTTCCATGCCCGCCTGCTGGCCGCCGCGCTGGCGCTGGTCCTGCTGGGCCTGTGGGAGCTGCTGGTGCGGCAATGGGGCCTGTCCGCCCTGGTGCTGCCGGCGCCCTCGGCCATTGCGGCATCGCTGTGGACGGGGCTGGCCACGGGCTATTTCTGGCCGCACATCTGGGCGACGCTCCAGGCCCTGCTGCTGGGGCTGGCGGCCGGCAGCGCGATCGGCCTGCTGGCGGGCATGGCCCTGGCTGAATCCGAGCTGCTGGAGCGTGTGCTCAAGCCCTACGTGGTGGTCAGCCAGGTCGTGCCCAAGCTGGCGCTGGCGCCGCTGTTCGTGCTGTGGTTCGGCTTCGGCATGCTGCCCACGGTGCTGATCACGGCGCTGATCTGCTTTTTCCCGCTGATGGAAAACACCCTGACCGGCCTGCGCCAGGTCGATGCCCAGCGGCTGCAGCTGTTTCGCATGCTGGGCGCCACGCGGCTGCAGACGCTGCTGCGCCTGAAGCTGCCCACGGGCCTGCCCGCCATTCTTGCGGGCCTGCGCGTGGCCGTGGTGCTGGCCCTGGTCGGCGCCGTGGTGGCCGAGTTCATGGGCGCCAGCCGGGGTCTGGGCGCCGTGGTCATCGCCGCCCAGGGAATGATGGACACCACCCTCATGTTCGCCGCCCTGGTGCTGATCGCCGCCATGGGCCTGCTGCTGTACCAGGCCTGCCTGGTGCTGGAGCGCCGGCTGCTGCGCTCGCGCGCCGCCTGACCGTCCTGAACACTTCCGAAACCTTTTCCCCAAGCGCCATGCACACACCGCAATCCCCCTTCCTCACCCGCCGCAGCCTGCTGGGCGCCTCTGCCGGTTTTGCCGGCCTGGCGCTGGCCGGCAACTGCCTGGCCGCTCCTGTGCAAGGCAAGATCCGCCTGGCGGGCTGGAGCAAGCCCATCAGCGAGATCACCAACATCCTGGCCGAGCCCGACAAGGGCTTCTTCAAGGCCCAGGGCGTGGAGCTGGCCTACCTGCCCGGCGCGGGTGGCGGCGACGCCATCCGCAACATGCTCAGCGGCCAGGCCGATGTGGCCTTCACCGATCCCGGCTCCTTCTTCATGGCGCTGGACAAGGGCGAGAAGCTGGTCGCCATCTACGACATCTACCCGCAGAACGTGTTCAACGTGGTCTCGCTCAAGTCGGCGGGCATCCGCAAGCCGGCGGACCTCAAGGGCAAGAAGATCGGCGTCTACAGCCTGTCCAGCGGCACGCGCCAGAACCTGCTGGTGATGCTGCACCAGGCCGGCCTCAAGGAGTCGGACGTGACCATCGTCGTCACCGGCCTGCTCAACTTCGCGCCGCTGATGCAGGGCCAGGTCGATGCCACGGCCGCCACCGACACCGGCCTGGCCGTGGGCCTGCGCAAAGGCATTGGCGAGGTCGATGTGATGCAGGTGCGCGATCACCTGAACATCTCCAGCGACATGTTCGTGGTGCGCGAGGACACGCTGCGCGACAAGAAGGACTTGCTGCGCGCCTTCCTCAAGGGCTACCGCGACAGCGCCGCCTGGATGATGGCCAACCCCGAGGAAGCCGCCACGCTGGCCGGCAAGCACGCCATCGACGGCACGCGGCGCGATATCAACCTGGACGTGATCCGCCTGCGCAATGCGTCTTCGCAGCCGCTGCAGGCCGGCAAGCCGCTGGGCAGCTTCGACCTGGCCGCCCTGCAAAAGGGCGCCGACGCCTACCGCGCGCTGGGCATGGTGCAAAGGCAGATCAAGGTGTCCGACGTGGTGGACACCAGCCTGCTGCCCGGGGCCTGAGATGGCACAGCCGTCTTCCCTGGGCCTGCAAGGCAAGGTGGTACTGGTCACCGGCGCCGGCCGCGGCATAGGCGCGGCCATTGCCACCGCCTTCGCGCGCGAGGGCGCCACCGTGGTGGTCAACCACCTGTCCAACGATGCCGCCGCCGCGCAGACCGTGGCGGCCTGCCAGGCTGCGGGCAAGCAGGCCGGAGGCGATGCCTGGGCCATCAAGGCCGATGTGGGCTCGCAGCCCGCCGTCCAGGCCATGACCGAGGCCATTGCGCGCGAGGTGGGCGCCATCGACATCGTGGTCAACAACGCCTTCAAACCCTACGCCTTCGACCCCGAGCGCCGCCGCCGCTTCGACGACCTGCAATGGAGCGACTACCAGGCCCAGTACGACGGTGCCGTGGGCGCGGCCTTCAATGTCTGCCGCGCCGTGCTGCCGCAGATGCGCCAGCGTGCGCGGGGCAACATTGTCAACATCGCCAGCAACCTGGTGGAGCACCCCGTCGTGCCCTACCACGACTACACCACGGCCAAGGCCTCGCTGGTGGCCTTCAGCCGCAACCTGGCCAGCGAGCTGGGGCCCGTGGGCATACGCGTCAACTGCGTGGCGCCGGGGCTGGTCTATCCCACGCAGGGCACCCAGGACACGCGCGAGTCCTTCCGCGAATCGCTGATGGCCGCCACGCCGCTGCGCCGCCTGGCAAGCCCCGAAGACGTGGCGGGGCCGGTGCTGTTCCTGGCCTCGGAACTGAGCGGCTTCATGACGGGGCAGGTACTGTTCGTCGATGGCGGCCTGGTGATGCGCTGAGCCTGTTCTAGAACTGCTCCCACTCATCGGTCTCGGCCATCTCGGCCATTCCGGCCGCCGTGGCGCGGCGGGGTGTTGCCGCCTTGGCGGGC
>NZ_JTKZ01000290.1:0-1926 GCF_000799035.1 Delftia sp. ZNC0008 | reverse complement strand
CCGCGTCGCACAGGCTGCGGCGTGAAATGAAGTGGTTCATGGGATGTCTCCTGGGAATGGCTGTGTTTTGAACGGACGGTGGAGGTTTCTGTCAGGCCGATGCGCGGCGCACGATGTGCGAGCGGTCCAGCGCGCCGCAGGAGGAGGCGCCCAGCATGGCCAGGTTGCGGTCCACCTCGTCGCGCAGCAGGCCGATGGCGTGCAGCACGCCGGCCTCGCCGCCCACGGCGGCGGCATAGTTGAAGGGCCGGCCCACCAGCACCATGCGCGCGCCCAGCGCCACGGCCTTGAGCACATCGGAGCCGCGCCTGAAGCCCCCGTCGATCAGCACGGGATAGTCCGGCCCCAGGGCCGCCACCACGTCCTCAAGAATGCGCATGGCCGACACCGCGCCGTCGAGCTGGCGCCCGCCATGGTTGGACAGCACGATGCCGTCGGCCCCCACGCGCCGCGCCTGCAGCGCGTCCTCCACGCTGAGCACGCCCTTGATGACCAGCGGCCCCTTCCAGCGGCGGCGGATGGCCTCGATGTGGTGCCAGCTCAGGTGGTCGCGTGCCGAAAAATCGCGCATCACGCTGGACGACATGATGGGCGCACCGCGCGTGGCAAACGAGTTCTCGAAATGCGGCATGCCGTGGCGCAGCAGCGTGCGCAGGAAGGTGCCCGCCACCCAGCCCGGGCGCACCATGCCGTCCCAGGCCAGGCGCAGGCTGGGCTTGAGCGGCGTGGAAAAGCCGGTGCGGATGTTGTTCTCGCGGTTGGCGGAGATCGGTATGTCCACTGTCACCACCAGGGTGCGAAAGCCTGCGCGCTCCACGCGGTCGATCAGCGCATCGATGCGGGCCTGGTCCCCGGGGATATAGGCCTGGAACCAGGTGGCCGGGCTCTCGCGCGCCACCTCCTCCATGGGGATCAGCGAAGTGCCGCTCATCACCGACACAATGCCCGCGCGCTGGGCCGCGCGTGCCAGCACCAGATCACCCCGGTAGGTGGACAGCGCATTGATGCCCATGGGCGCAATGCCGAAGGGGCTGGCATAGCGCTCGCCGAACAGCTCCACGGCCTGCGAGCGCTGCGACACATCGGCCAGCACGCGCGTGGTCAGGCCCCATTCGCCGAACACCTCGCGGTTGTCGCGCAGCGAGGCGTTGTCCTCTGCCGCCCCGGCGATGTAGCCGAAGATGGGCCGGGGCAGCCTGCGGCGCGCGGCCTCCTCGAAATCATGCAGCGACAGCATGCGGCGCAGCACGGCCGGGGCGCGCGGCGCCGGCAGGGCGGATGCCGAAGGCGTGGAGGCAGAGGCAGAGGCAGAGGAGGAAGCGATGGCGGCCATGGTGCGGACCTCGGAATGTTCAGGAACCGGCGCCACTGTAGGCCGCGCATCCATTGAATGAAAGTGGATTATTTAGAATGCACTTGTTCGCTTTTTGCCAATGACAAACCCATGTCCACACCCTCGGTCAAGCAGCTCGAAGCCTTCTGGTGGGCCGCCACCTGCAGCAACTTCGCCACGGCCGCGCAGCGCGTGCACCTGTCCGTGTCCTCGCTGTCCAAGCGCATCACGGAACTGGAGTCCGCGCTGGGCCAGCCGCTGTTCGACCGCAGCGGCCACCGCGCCGTGCTCACCGACGCCGGCCAGCGCCTGCTGCCCGCCGCGCTGGAGGTGCTCAACGCCATGGCCGCGCTGGGCCAGGCCCTGGACACGCGCGAGGCGCTGGCCGGGCATTGCCGCTTCGGCGTGGGCGACCTGTCGGCGCTGACCTGGCTGCCGGCCTTCGTGGCCGCCGCGCGCCAGGCCCATCCGCAACTGGTGCTGGAGCCCCATGTGGATGTGGGCGGCGTGCTGGAGCAGCGCCTGGACGACGGCGAGCTGGACTTTGCCATCATCGCGGGCCGCTCCTCGCGCAGCAGCCTGCTGTCACGCGG
>NZ_JTKZ01000637.1:0-429 GCF_000799035.1 Delftia sp. ZNC0008 | reverse complement strand
ATTCGCGCCATCCTGCGCCGGCGCGGCGGCGGCGGCGAGGGCTCGGCCGCAGGCCAGCCGACCACGGCACTGCGCTTCGGCAGCCTGGAGATCGACCGCGACGCGCGCAGCGTCACCGTGGCGGGCCAGCCCTGCGAGCTGACCTCCTACCAGTTCGACCTGCTGGTCACGCTGGCCGAGCGCGCGGGCCGCGTGCTCACGCGCGACCAGATCATGGAGGCCGTGCGAGGCCGCGAGCTGGAGGCCTTCGACCGCTCCATCGACGTGCACATGGGCCGCATCCGCGCCGCCATCGAGGCCGACCCCAAGGCGCCCAAGCGCATCCTGACCGTGCGCGGCGTGGGCTACGTCTTCGCCAAGCAACAAGACTGACCGCTGCATGAAGCTGCTGTCCCTCTTCTCCCAGCGCCTGTACCTGCGCATACGCGG
>NZ_JTKZ01000070.1:0-3955 GCF_000799035.1 Delftia sp. ZNC0008 | reverse complement strand
CCGCGTCTCGGCCGCCGTCTGGAGCCGTGACTTCAGCACCTGCCTGGCGGCGGCGCGGCGCATCAAGGCCGGCACGGTCTGGGTCAATACCTTCCTCGAAGGCCATGCCGAGCTGCCTTTCGGCGGCTACCGCCAAAGCGGCCTGGGCCGAGAGCTGGGCCGCCGTGCCGCCGAGGACTACACCCAGGCCAAGACCCTGCACATGCACCTGGGTGCGCGCAGCCACTGGTATCTGCCCATCCACGAAGGAGACACGGCATGAAGCGGCCACTGACTGCCATGGCGATGGCCATGGCCCTTGCCACACCGCCGGCCGCCATGGCCGGGCAGAGCGTCGAGGTCCTGCACTGGTGGACCGCTGGCGGCGAGGCCGCCGCGCTGAACCTGCTCAAGAGCGGGCTGGAAAAGCAGGGCGTGCGCTGGAACGACATGCCCGTGGCCGGTGGCGGCGGCGAGGCGGCCATGACGGCGGTGCGCGCCCGCGTGACCTCGGGCAACCCGCCCACGGCGGTGCAGATGCTGGGCTTCGACATCCTGGACTGGGGCGGCCAGGGCGTGGTCGCCGACCTGGATGCCCTGGCCGCGCGCGAGGGCTGGGACAAGAGCGTGCCGCAGGAGGTGCAGAAATTCTCGCGCTACCAGGGCCGCTGGATCGCGGCGCCGGTCAACATCCATTCGACCAACTGGCTGTGGGCCAACCGGCAGGTGCTGGCCCAGGCGGGCGTGACGGCCGAGCCAGCGAGCTTTGACGAATTCATCGCGGCGGCGCGCAAGGTGCGCCAGGCCGGCTTCATCGCCATCGCCCATGGCGGCCAGCCCTGGCAGGAGGCCATCGTATTCGACAGCGTGGCCCTGTCCACGGGCGGCGCCGACTACTACCGCAAGGCCTTCATCGAGCGCGATCCGGCCACCATCCGGTCGGCGACCACGCGCAAGGTATTCCAGCGCATGGCGCAGATCCGCAGCCTGGTGGACAAGGATTTTTCGGGGCGCGACTGGAACGTGGCCTCGGGCATGGTCATCGCCGGCAAGGCGGGCTTCCAGATCATGGGCGACTGGGCCAAGGGCGAGTTCCTCAACGCCGGCAAGCAGCCCGGCAAGGACTTTGCCTGCTATCGCTTCCCGGGCACCCAGGGCATGGTGGCCTTCAGTACCGACCAGTTCGTGATGTTCAGGCTGTCCGACGCGGGCAAGGCGGCCGCTCAGCGCAAGCTGGCGGCCGCCATCATGGAGCCGGCCTTTCAGTCGGCGTTCAATGTCGTCAAGGGTGCGGCGCCTGCGCGCCTGGACGTGGCGGATACGGCCTTCGACGAATGCGGCAAAAAGGCCATCCGCGACGTGGCCGAGGCCGATGGCCGGCGCAGCATGCTGGGCTCCATTGCGCTGGGCCATGCGACGGCCGCATCGGCCAAGAACGCCATCTATGACGTGGTCACGCGCCACTTCAACGGCCAGATCGACGATGCCAGGGCCGTGGCCGAGCTGGCCTCGGCCCTGGCCGACTGATGGAGGCCCCTGCCATGAAGGCCGGCTGGCTCCCCAGGCTGCTGCTCAGCCCCAGCGTGCTGCTCACGCTGGTGTGCGTGTACGGATGCATTCTGTTCACGGTCTATCTGTCGTTCACGGCATCGACCCTGCTGCCGCGCCATGAATGGGCCGGCACCGCTGCCTACACGCGGCTGCTGGGGCTGGAGAACTGGAAGATCTCGGCGAACAACCTCGCGGTGTTCGCCAGCCTCTACATCGCCATTGCCATGGCGCTGGGCCTGGTACTGGCCATCCTGATCGACCAGAAGATCCGCGCCGAGGCCGTGCTGCGCTCCATCTTCCTGTACCCCATGGCCCTGTCCTTCATCGTCACGGGAACGGCGTGGAAATGGCTGCTCGACCCCGGCGTGGGCCTGGAAAAATCCATGCACCTGCTGGGCTGGCAGGGTTTTGCGTTCGGCTGGATCAAGGACGGCGACATGGCCATCTACTGCGTGGTCATCGCCGCCGTGTGGCAGACCAGCGGCTTTGCCATGGCCCTGTTCCTGGCGGGCCTGCGCGGGGTGGACTCCGAGCAGATCCATGCGGCGCGGCTCGATGGCGCGCGCACCTGGCAGGTCTACTGGCGCATCGTCCTGCCGCAATTGGGGCCGGTTTTCGTATCGGCCTTCGTGATCCTGGCGCACATGGCCATCAAGTCCTATGACCTGGTGATTGCGCTGACCAATGGCGGGCCCGGCCGCTCGACCTGGCTGCCCTCGGTGTTCATGTACCAGTACTCGTTCACCCGCAACGAGATGGCCGTGGGCGCGGCCAGCTCGGTGCTGATGCTGCTGGCCGTGGGCGCCATCGTCCTGCCCTATCTCTGGGGCGCCATGCGCAGCGCAGGAGGTCGCCATGACTGAGCTGCGCACACCCTGGTCCTTGACACGGCGGCTTCAGCCCTGGCGCGTGCTGCTGTATGCGGCGCTGGTCCTGCTGGCGGCGGTCTTCCTGCTGCCGGTCTATGTGATGCTGGCCAATTCGTTCAAGCCGCTCGACGAGATCCGCAGCGGCCACCTGCTGGCGCTGCCCGGCCAGTGGACGCTGGCGCCCTGGCGCAGCGCCTGGAGCACGGCGCAGATCGGCGTGCAGGCCACGGGGCTGCGGCCGTTCTTCCTCAATTCCTTCCTGGTGGCCGTGCCATCCGTGCTGCTGTCCACGGCCCTGGGCGCGCTCAACGGCTGCATCCTGACCCAGTTCCGTTTCCGGGGGGCGGACCTGCTGTTCGGCGCCATCTTGCTGTCGGTCTTCATTCCATTCCAGATCGTGCTGATCCCCATGGCCAAGATGCTGGGGGCGCTGGGCCTGGCGGGCAGCCTCAAGGGCCTGGTCTTCGTCAACACGGTGTACGGCATAGGCTTCACCACGCTGTTCTTTCGCAACTACTACGCGGCCTTCCCGGCCGAGCTGGTGCGCTCGGCGCGCATGGATGGCGCGGGGTTCTTCGGGCTGCTGTGGCGCGTGCTGCTGCCCAACAGCCTGCCCATCGTCGTGGTGGCCGCGATATGGCAGTTCACCAGCATCTGGAACGAGTTCCTGTTCGGCGCCTCGTTCAGCGATTTCAGCTCCTACCCGCTGACCGTGGCGCTGAACAACCTGGTCAACAGCAGCACCGGCGTCAAGGAATACAACGTCCACTTCGCGGGGGCGTTCATCGCGGCCTTGCCGACGCTGGCCGTGTACCTGGTGTCGGGCCGGTTCTTCGTGCGCGGGCTGATGGCCGGCGCCGTCAAAGGCTGATGCCCAGCATCTTGCAGTGAGGCATTCCATGGCATTCCTTGATCTCGACCGCATCCACAAGCGCTTCGGCGCGGCCAGCATCCTGCAGGACATCAGCATTGCCGTGCAGGAGGGCGAATTCCTGGTCCTCGTCGGCCCGTCGGGCTGTGGCAAGAGCACGCTGATGAACATCATCGCGGGCCTGGAGCCGCCCAGCGGCGGCCGTCTGGCGCTGGGCGGCCGCGACATCACCCACGCGGCGCCGGCCGAGCGCGACATCTCCATGGTGTTCCAGTCCTATGCGCTGTACCCCAACATGACCGTGGCGGGCAACATCGGCTTTCCGCTGGAGATGCGCAAGGTGGACAAGTCGCGGCGCCTTGAGCGGGTGCAGGAGGTGTCCAGGCTGCTGCAGATAGAGCACCTGCTGGGGCGCAAGCCGCGCCAGCTGTCGGGCGGCCAGCGCCAGCGCGTGGCCATAGGGCGGGCGCTGGCGCGCGAGCCGCAGCTCTACCTGTTCGACGAGCCGCTGTCCAACCTCGATGCCCAGCTGCGCGTGGACATGCGCGCCGAGATCAAGAAGCTGCAGCAGCGCCTGGGCGCCACCATCATCTATGTCACGCACGACCAGATCGAGGCCATGACCCTGGCCACGCGCATCGCCGTCATGAAGGGCGGGGTGCTGCAGCAGCTGGGCACGACGCGG
>NZ_JTKZ01000425.1:0-5369 GCF_000799035.1 Delftia sp. ZNC0008 | reverse complement strand
GCCTGGGCGAAGTCGGCGCCGGGCAATGCCTGCATGGCGCGCTCCAGCAGGCTGGCGTCGATGGGCGCCGCGCCATAGAGCATGAGGCGCAGGCTGGACAGGTCGAATTCGGCCATGCGCGGATGCTCGATCAGCCGGCGGATCATGGTGGGCACCAGGAACAGCTCGTTCACGCCGTGCTGCTGGATGCCGGCGAGGATGGCCAGCTCGTCGAAGGCCGGCACGATGACCTGGGGCACCAGGCGCTGGGCCATGAGCAGGGCCAGGCCGCAGCCGGCCACATGGAACATGGGCGTGACCACCATGCCCACCTTCACATGCTGGCGCGGCACGTTGCTGGCATTGGACAGGGCGTTGATGAACAGGTTGTCGTGGCTGAGCATCACCCCCTTGGGCCGGCCCGTGGTGCCGCCTGTGTACATGACGGCGGCCAGGTCGGTGCCGCTGCGCAGCGCGTCGGCGCAGGGCGTGGCGGCGGCCAGCAATTGTTCGTAGTGCAGCGCGCCTTCGGGCGCGGCGCCCGTGCCGCAGAACACCACGGTGCACAGGCTGGAGGACAGCTCGCGCAGCCGGGGCACCAGGGGCGCGAAGGCATCGTCCACGAAGAGCACGCGCGTGTCGCAATCGTCCAGCGAGTAGGCCACCTCGTGCGCGCTCCAGCGGATGTTGACGGGGTTGACCGCGGCGCCTGCCCACCAGCAGCCATAGAAGTATTCAAGGTAGCGGATGGAGTTCAGGCCCATCATGCCGACGCGGTCGCCGGGCGCCACGTCCAGCGCCCGCAGCAGGCCGGCACAGCGCTCGATGCGCTGCGCAAGCTGCAACCAGCTGGCCTGCTCTGCGCCGCAGATGGCTGCCGTGGCGCCGGCCCTTTCGCGGCGGCCCTTGTGGATGGCCTGGGTGAGATACATGGGCATGGGGTTTCCTCAGGAGCGGGCATTCCAGGCGGCCAGCGTGTCTTGCAGGCTGGCGGCGCGCGGGGGGCGGGGCTGCTCGGGCACGCTGCGCGAAAAGCGCGGCGCCGGCGCGGGCTGGAGCACGCCACCGGCCTCGGTGAACGTGGCGCGCGCGCGGTTGTGGGCGTGCTGGGGCGCCTCGTCCCAGTCGAGCACGGGCGCGAAGCAGGCATCGCTGCCTTCCAGCAGCTCGCACCACTGCTGGCGCGTGCGCGTGCGGAACACGTCGGCCAGGCGCAGCTTGAGCAGGGGCCAGCGCGCGGCGTCCAGCTGCGCGTCGAACAGCGGGTCCTGTATGCCGCAGCGCTGGCGCAGCTCGGCGTAGAACTGCGGCTCTATCGCGCCTATGGCGATGTATTTGCCGTCGGCGCAGGCATAGGTGTCATAGAAGTGCGCGCCGCCGTCCAGCAGGTTCTCTCCGCGCTGGTTGCTCCACTGGCCCTTGGCCTTGAAGCCGTACATGAAGGCCGACAGCAGGGCCGTGCCATCGGTCATGGCCGCATCGATGACCTGGCCCCGGCCGCTGCGCCCGGCCTCGTGCAGGGCGGCCAGCAGGCCCACGGCCAGCAGCATGCCGCCGCCGCCGAAGTCGCCCACGTAGTTGAGCGGCGGCACGGGCGCCTCGCCCGCGCGGCCGATGGCGTGCAGGGCGCCGGAGATGGCGATGTAGTTGATGTCATGCCCCGCCGCATGCGCCAGCGGCCCGTGCTGGCCCCAGCCCGTCATGCGGCCGTAGACCAGGCGCGGGTTGCGCGCCAGGCAGGGCTCGGGCCCCAGGCCCAGGCGCTCCATCACGCCGGGCCGAAAGCCCTCGAGCAGCAGGTCGGCGCGTGCGATCAGCGCCAGGGCCGAGGCCTGGCCTTCCTCGCCGCGCAGGTCGATCTCGACCTGGCTGCGGCTGCGCGTGGTGATGTCCTGCGCATCGACCGGCGTGCCGGGCCGCGCGATGCGCAGCACCTCGGCACCCATGTCGGCCAGCAGCATGGCGCAGAACGGCCCCGGGCCCAGGCCCGCGAACTCGACCACGCGCACGCCTTCAAGCGGTCCTGGCATGGAGGTCTCCTTTGTTCTCTTTTCTTCAATGAACCATAGAGCAGAGCGCTATGGAACTGGCGTTGTCCAAGCGAGAGACACCGAGGAAGGGCCGCCCCGCACCGAAGGTGTCGTCCCCCATTGGGGGAAGCCGCTCAGCGGCTCAGGGGGTAATTCCTGTACTCCTCGCGCAGCTTGGTCTTTAGCAGTTTTCCCGTGGCCGTGTGCGGCAGCTCGGCCACCTGCAGCACATCGTCGGGCAGCCACCATTTGGCGATGCGCGTGGACAGGAAGTCGAGCATGGACTCGCGGCTGACGCTGTGGCCTGCGCGCGGCACCACCAGCAGCAGCGGCCGCTCCTGCCACTTGGGATGGGCCACGCCGATGATGGCGGCCTCGGCCACGCCGGGATGGCCCATGGCGGCGTTCTCCACGTCGATGGAGGAAATCCACTCGCCGCCCGACTTGATCACGTCCTTGGCGCGGTCCACCAACTGCAGGAAGCCGTCGGCATCGATGGTGGCCACGTCGCCCGTGGTGAAGAAGCCTTCCTCATCGACGGGCGAGCCGCCTTCGCCCTTGAAGTAGCCGCTGGCGATCCAGGGGCCGCGCACGCGCAGGTGTCCCCGGGCCTGGCCGTCCCAGGGCTGGGGCCGGCCGTCGTCGTCCACGATCTTGAGGTCCACGCCCCAGACGCCGCGCCCCTGCTTGAGCTTGACCTTGACCAGTTCCTCGCCCGACAGCGCGTCGTGCCGGGGCAGCAGCTTGCTGACCACGCCGATGGGGCTGGTCTCGGTCATGCCCCAGCCCTGCACGACCTGGGCGCCGAACTGGTTCTCGAAGCGCTCCAGCATGGCGCGCGGCACGGCCGCGCCGCCGATGCCTATGCTCTTGACGCCCAGCGCGCGCGGGTCGATGTCAGGATGCGCATCCAGGTACTGGAACAGCATCAGCCACACGGTGGGCACGCCCTGGGAGAAGGTGACCTTCTCGTCGCGCATGAGCTCGTAGACGCTCTGGCCGTCCAGGTGGGGGCCGGGCAGCACCAGCCGTGCGCCGGCCATGGCCGCCGCATAGGGCGTGCCCCAGGCGTTGGCATGGAACATGGGCACGATGAGCATCACGGTCTCGCGCGCGTTCAGGCCGAAGGTGTCGGGCGCCAGCTCCATCAGCGTGTGCAGCACGGTGGAGCGGTGCGAGTACAGCACGCCCTTGGGGTGGCCCGTGGTGCCCGAGGTGTAGCACAGCGACGAGGCCGTGCGCTCGTCGAACTCGGGCCACTCGAAGTCCTCGCTCTGGTTGCCCACCAGCTCGTCCCAGCAGTGCAGGCCGGGAAGGTCCAGCGCGGGCATGTGCTCGCGCGAACTCATGCAGACATACGTGGTGACGGTCTTCAGATGCGGTGCGAGCTTTTCCACCAGCGGCGCGAAGGTCACGTCGAAGAACAGCACCCGGTCCTCGGCATGGTTGGCGATGTATTCGATCTGCTCGGGAAACAGGCGCGGGTTGATGGTGTGCAGCACCGCGCCGCTGCCCGAGACGCCGAAGTACAGCGCCAGGTGGCGCCAGCTGTTCCAGGCCAGCGTGCCCACGCGTTCGCCAGGCTGCACGCCCAGCGACTGCAGGGCGTTGGCCACCTGGCAGGAGGCGCGGCGCATGCCGGCCCAGTCGGTGCGGTGCAGGCCACCGTCCCGGGTTTCCGGCAGGCGCGAGACGATCTCGGTGTGCGGGTGAAAGCGCGCCGCATGCTCGATCAGCGACGAGATCATGAGCGGGCGGTCCTGCATCAGTCCTTGCAAGGCGGGCATGGGGTGTCTCCTGTCGTTGTCCTGAAGGCCGGGGTCATTGCACGGGCGCGTAGCGGCTGCCGTCGAAGCGCACGAGCTGCATCTTCTTGATGGGGAAGAAATCGTCCGCACCGGTCTGCAGGCTGATGCCCGGGTAGAGCATGGGCAGGTCCATCTTCAGGCTGGCGGCCTGCTTCATGATGTTGGCGCGCGTGAGCTCGTCGCCGGCCTGCCTGAGCACCTGCACCAGGGTCTGGGCCTGGGAGTAGCCGATGACGTTGAGCGAATCGTTGGGGTCGCCGGCCGGGTAGAACTGCTTCATGAAGGCCAGGTAGCCCGCCAGCTCGGGCGTGCCCTGGTTGCTGGGGTCCGAGGGCTCGCGCAGGTAGCTGGCCGTCATCACGCCGCGCGCGTTGTCCAGGCCCGCGGGCTTGAGCACCGAGCTGATGGACAGCGAGACGCTGACCAGGTAGTGCGCAGGCTTCCAGCCGATGTCGGCGGCCTTGCGTATGGACTGGGCCGCGAACTTGGGCGTGCTGATGTTGATGAAGGTGTCCGCCCCCGAGCCCTTGAGCGCCACCATCTGGCTGTCCACCGTGGGGTCGCCGACCTCGTAGGTCTGCTGCACGACGATGCGCTGCTTGGCCTGCTCGCCGAAGCCGTCGAGCACGCCCTTGAGGTAGTCCTTGCCGAAGTCGTCGTTCTGCATCAGGACGGCCACCTTGGCCTGGGGCCGCGTGGCCAGGATGTGCTGGGCGAAGGTGCGGCCTTCGAGCTGGTAGGTGGGCTGCCAGCCCATGGTCCAGGGGAAGTTCTTCGGATCGCCCCAGCGCGTGGCGCCCGTGGAGACGAACAGCTGGGGCACCTTGCGCTGGTTCATGTAGCGATGCACGGCCTGGTTGTGCGAGGTGCCCAGCGCGCCGAACATCAGCAGCACGCCGTCGCGCTCGACCAGCTTGCGCGTCTGCTCCACGCTCTGGGCGGGGTTGTAGGCGTCGTCGGCCGAGAGGTAGGTGATCTTGCGGCCGTTGATGCCGCCCTCGGCGTTGATCTTGGCGAAGTAGGCCGCATGGGCCTTGCCGATGGTTCCGTAGGCCGACACCGGGCCCGAGTAGGGCACGAAGTTGCCGATGCGGATCTCGGTGTCGCTGGCGCCGGTGTCGTACTTCTTCTGGGTCTGGGCCTGGGCTGGCACCGGGGTGACGGCCGGCAGGACCAGCGCCAGGCAGGCGATCATGGCCCGGGGGCCGCGGGCGAAGGGGTTGCGCATGGTGGTCTCCTGGCTTGCGGGCGCCGTGCCCGCTTTTCTTGTGGTGGCCGGTCCATGGTAGGAACCGGCCCGGCGCGCGCCCATCGTCGATTCCGACGAATGCATGTGCGGGCGCAGCAAGGTGCGTCGGGAAGGTGTGGCGCTCAGCCCGGCTGGCGGGGCGCGAACACGGGCTCGCGCTTTTGCATGAAGGCCTGCACGCCTTCCATGAAGGCCGGCGCGCCCACCAGCTCGCGCTGGCGTTCAGCCTCGTAGTGAAGCTGCTGCTCCAGCGTGGAAGCGGCTGCGTGGTCCAGCGCGCGGCGGGCTTCCAGCACGACGCGG
>NZ_JTKZ01000529.1:0-7516 GCF_000799035.1 Delftia sp. ZNC0008 | reverse complement strand
AGTCGTCTCGGCGGCTCAGCGTGTAGTACAGGTGCAGCAGCTCCAGATAGGCCAGCGGCGAGGAATCCTCATGCGTGGCGATGTGCGAGCGCAGCAGCTCGATGGCCTGCTGGTGCTCGCCCACCGAGATGAAGAATTCCGCCTGCTGCTGCACGTCGAACATTTCGCCGGGCTGCACCATGCGCCGGGCCTTGATGGCCTCGGGCGCAGGCGAGCGCGCTGCGGTCTTCTCGCCCTCCGGCTCGGGCAGCTCGGCCTGCACGGACACAGGCACGGGAATGGTGGCCGGGCCGAAATCGCCGGGGTCCACGTCCTCATGCAGCTCGTACGTCACGCCAGGGCGCATCTGCGCGCCGCGCTGCACATAGGGCGAGGCCAGGGTATCCGGGCCACGGCGATCATCGGGCGACGGCGCAGGCCGGTGTTCACGCAGGCTGGGTGCCATGGGGCGCGTGGGCCGATGGGGGTCCAGGGAATGCGGCAGGGTGTTGATCCCGTCATCGTGCGAATGCGGCGGGCTCGACGGCACGGGGTCCTGCGACGAACGCTCCACCGATTCCCGCCAGGCATCCGGCTCGCGCGAGAACAGCGAGGCGCCCGAGCGCATTTTCCAGGCCATCCATGCGATCACGGCCACGGCGGCGATCAGCGCCAGCAGCAGCGCATTGAACAGCCACGACGAGCCGCCCGACTCCTGGCGCATGGCCTCCAGTTCGGCCCGTAGCTGGGCCAGTTGCCCACGGTCGGCGGTGTCGCGCTTCTTGAAGGCCGCCATTTCGGCCTCCAGCGCCTGCACGCGCTTGTTGGCCTCGGCCAGCTGCTCGCTGCCCGCATCGAACATGGGAGCCGCAGATGCGGCGGCGCCCTCGGGTGTCCCGGCTGCGCCAGCGGCGCCCGGGGTGCCGCCCGTGCCCAGCCATTCCTCCACCGGCTCCATGCGCAGGCGCGGTTCTATGCGCAGGCCCGCCTGCAACTGCCCGGCCTGGGCCTGGGCGGTCACGCCCACGGGCGGCCTGGATTTCTCGGCCGCCGCCTTGGGTTTGGCCTGGGGCCTTGGCTGTGTCTTTGGCTTGGACTGGGGTTTCGGTTCCTTGGCAACGGGCACCGCTGCGGGCCCGGAATCGGCCCGGGCGCTGCGGCCAGCGGCCGGGCGGGAGGAAGTCGAAGATGGGTCGGAAGCAGCACCCGCTGCACCTGCAGCACCTGCTGCACCGGCACCCGCGGCCGCCAGCGCCGGCTGGGCTGCCGCCAGTTCCCGCACATTGATGGGCTGATTGCCCGTGGCATCCACCGACTCGGGCAGCTGCGCCAGCAGCGTATAGCTGCGGCTGATGCCGCCGCCTTCGCAGCCGGCCCAGAGCTTGAGCGTCACCACGGGCTCGTCCACCGTGTAGCTGGCCTGCACACGAACGGCCTTGCCCGATGTGGTCGGGCTGACGCGCACACGCGAGGATTCGATGGGCCTGTCACCGGCCAGCAGCTCGGCGCGCACGCAGGAGCTGCCGGCGTCATTTCCGCTATCGGGCTGCAAGCCCACCACCAGGTCGAACGGAGCGCCCAGCACCACGTTGCCCCGGGGACTGCCCAACGACAATGCGGACGCGTTCCAGGCCATGGAGGACAGGGCGACGCCGAGAATGGTGCTACAAATTCTCACATCAGCCTTTCTTTGAACGCTTGCATTTTTGCATAGACACCTGTAGGACACCTCCTCTATGTACATGATCCAAAACAACATTTCTCCTATCAGGAACGTCGGCTTGATAGGCGCAGGCATCATGGGGCAAGGCATCGCCCAGCTGGCCGCCCAGGCAGGCGCCGGCGTGCTGCTGCAGGACGCTCGCCCGGGCGCTGCCGCGCAAGCGCAGCAACAGCTGTTTGCGCTGTGGGACCTGCTTGAGAAGAAACAAAAAATAACAAGTGAGCAGGCCGCAGATTGCAAGGCCCGGGTGACGGTGGCGGACGGTCTCGATGCGTTCAGGAACTGCGACCTGGTGATCGAGGCCATCGTCGAGCGCATGGACGCCAAGCAGGCGCTGCTGCGCGAGCTGGAGGCCATCGTTGCGCCCGGGACCCTCATCGCCAGCAATACCTCGGCCCTGTCCATCACCACGCTGGCCACGGCGCTCGAGCACCCGCAGCGCTTTGCCGGCTTTCACTTCTTCAACCCGGCGCCGCTGATGAAGGTGGTGGAGATCGTGCGCGGCCTGGCCACGGACGAGGCCACCTGCGCCACGCTGACGCAGTTCGCGCGCAGCTTCGGCCACACGCCCGTGCGCGCGCAGGACACGCCGGGTTTCCTGGTCAACCACCTGGGCCGAGGCTATGTGACCGAGGCGCTGCGCATCGTGCAGGAAGGCATTGCCGACTTCGCCACCATCGACCGCATCCTGCGCGAGCAAGTGGGCTTCAAGCTCGGCCCGTTCGAGCTGATGGATCTCACCGGCCTGGATGTCACCCATGCCGTGATGGAGCACATCTACCACCAGTACTACCAGGAGCCGCGCTACCGCCCCAGCCCCATTGCCGCGCAGCGCGTGGCGGCCGGCCTGCTGGGCCGCAAGACCGGCCAGGGCTTTTACCGCTATGCCGAAGGCCGCGCCGAGCAGCCTGCCGAGCCTGCCGTGCCGCAGGTGCAGACGCTGCCCCCGGTCTGGGTGTCGGCACGCGCGGCCCGGCGCAACGAGATCTACCAGTTGCTCAAGAGCCTGGGCGCGCGCATTGAAACCGCGCAGGCACCGACCGAGCAGGCCTTGATCCTGGTGGCGCCGCTGGGCCTGGACGTGACCACGGTGGCTGCCGTGGAGCGGCTGGACTGCACGCGCACCATGGGCATCGACATGCTGCTGGCCGACGCCGACACGCGCCGCCGCGTGCTGGCCACCACGCCGGCCACGCGCACCGACATGCGCGATGCCGCCCATGCGCTTTTTGCGAGCGACGGCAAGGCCGTCAGCGTGATCCGCGACAGCGGCGGCTTCGTCACGCAGCGCGTGGTGGGCTCCATCGTCAACATCGCCAGCGACATCTGCCAGCAGGGCATCGGCAGCCCGGCCGACCTGGAAAAGGCCGTGACCCTGGGCCTGGGCTATCCCATGGGCCCGCTGGCCATGGGCGACCGCTGGGGCCCCACCAACATGCTGGAGGTCCTGTTCAACCTGCAGACCGTCTACGGCGATCCGCGCTACCGCCCCAGCCCCTGGCTGCGCCGCCGTGGCGCGCTGGGGCTGAGCCTCACGCACGAGGAGCCATAAGCCCTGCAAAGCCGGCGACCCGATGCACGACGGGTCGCCTTTTTTTCGCCGCCCTGCCCCGTTTTCGGCAGGCCCAGACACCGAAGTGACAGGCCCGCCGGCGGCATGCTGCGCCGCGGCGGTCCCACACGCGACAATGTGACCGTCATCAGTCACGCAAAAGACAGGCCATGGACGACCCGATTCTTACCATCGAAGAACGTGAAGCGATCAATTCCGGTCGCTGGTTTTCATCACTTTCTCCATCGCTTCGGCACGACATTCTTCGATGCGCTTACGTCAAACGGTTCAAAGATGGCACGCTCATCTGCGCACGCGGAGAACCGCCCGAGGAATGGATCGCCTGCGCCCGGGGTGCGGTGCGCGTGAGCTCGACCTCGATCACGGGCAAGCAGATCACGCTGGACTACGTGGAGCCGGGCATCTGGTTCGGCGACGTGGCCATCCTGGATGGGGACAAGCGCACGCACGATGCCTATGCGCACGGCGAGACCACGCTGCTGTGCGTGTCCAAGACCGACTTCAAGAAAATCCTGTCCATGCATGTGGAGTTCTCGGAAGCCATGCTGCGCCTGCATGCACGGCGCATCCGCCAGCTCTACGGCCTGGTCGAGGACCTCAACACCCTGCCGCTGCGCGCGCGCCTGGCCAAGCAGCTGCTGCACCTGGTGCGCAGCTATGGCGTGACCAGCCTGTCGGATGGCAGCGAGATCCGCATCGGCCTGCACCTGGCGCAGGAGGAACTGGCGCAGTTGCTGGGCGCCTCGCGCCAGCGCGTGAACCAGGAACTCAAGGCCATGGAGCGCGAGAACGCCATCCGCATCGAGCCGGGCGGCCTGGTAGTCTGCGACCGCGACACGCTGCTGCGCATCGCCGCGCCCGACGCCTGAACCTGCGCGGCCCGCGCCGCGCCCTTTTCCCTGCCACATCCCTCCCACCGACCGGACGTTCGCGCCGGCCGGTGCCTTACCGCGCCCGTGCCGCGCGGCCGCACCCCTTTCTAGAACCGGTTTCCGAACCGATCACAGGACTGACTGCCCCATGAGCACTTTCGACCATTTCGTAGGCACGCGCCCCGTCTCCGACCAGCACGCATTCGACGTGCCCGCGCTCACCGCCTGGATGCAGGGCCATGTGCAGGGCTTTGCCGGCCCGCTGCAGGTGGAGATGTTCAAGGGCGGCCAGTCCAATCCCACCTACAAGCTGATCACCCCGGGACGCAGCTACGTGATGCGTTCCAAGCCCGGCCCCGTGGCCAAGCTGCTGCCCTCGGCCCATGCCATCGAGCGCGAGTTCCGCGTGATGAAGGGCCTGGCCGGCACCGACGTGCCCGTGCCCCACATGTATGCGCTGTGCGAGGACGAATCCATCATCGGCCGCGCCTTCTACATCATGGAGTGCATGGAAGGCCGCGTGCTCTGGGACCAGTCCCTGCCCGGCATGGAGCCGGCCCAGCGCGCCGCCATCTACGATGAGATGAACCGCGTGATCTCGGCCCTGCACACCGTGGACTTCGCGGCCCAGGGCCTGGCCGACTACGGCAAGAGCGGCAACTACTTCGAGCGCCAGATCGGCCGCTGGAGCAAGCAGTACGTGGCCTCGGTCACCCAGCCCATCCCCGAGATGGACCAGCTCATGCAATGGCTGCCCGCCCACATGCCGGCCAGCGCGCTGGATGCCTCGCGCGTGTCCATCGTGCACGGCGACTTCCGCCTGGACAACCTCATGTTCCACCCCACCGAGCCGCGCGTCATCGCCGTGCTGGACTGGGAGCTGTCCACCCTGGGCCACCCGCTGGCCGACTTCAGCTACCACTGCATGAGCTGGCACATCCCCGCCACGCTGGGCCGGGGCATCGCAGGCAAGGACCTGGCGGCCCTGGGCATTCCGGGCGAAGAGGAATACATCCGCCGCTACTGCGAGCGCACGGGCCTCAAGGACGTGGACACGCTGCGCGCCGACTGGAACTTCTACATGGCCTACAACATGTTCCGCATCGCGGCCATCCTGCAGGGCATTGCCAAGCGCGTGGAGGCCGGCACGGCCTCCAGCGCCCAGGCCAAGGCCTCCGGCGACACGGCCCGGCCCATGGCCGAGCTTGCCTGGTCCTTCGCCCAGCGCAGCTGAGCCATCCAGACCAGCCCCCAACACTCACCGATCACCCCGTTTCCACCACAAGCGACAAGCCAAGAGAAGGAGCGCATCCATGGACTTTGAATATTCGCCCAAGACCAAGGACCTGCAGGAACGCCTGCTGAAGTTCATGGACGAGCACATCTATCCCGGCGAAAAGGACTATGCCGCCGAGATGGAAGCCAACACCGCCGCAGGCAAGCGCTGGACGCCGCTGCAGACCATCGAGAAGCTCAAGGTCAAGGCCCGGGAGCAAGGCCTGTGGAACCTGTTCCTGCCCGTGGACAGCGCCGAGGCCGCAGGCTACAAGGGCGGCGGCCTGACCAACCAGGAATACGCGCCGCTGGCCGAGATCATGGGCCGCGTGCCATGGTCCAGCGAGGTGTTCAACTGCTCTGCGCCCGACACCGGCAACATGGAGACCATTGCGCGCTACGGCAGTACCGAACTCAAGGAGCGCTGGCTCAAGCCGCTGCTGGACGGCAAGATCCGCTCGGCCTTCGCCATGACCGAGCCCGAGGTGGCCTCCTCCGACGCCACCAACATCTGCACCCGCATCGAGCGCCAGGGCGACGAGTACGTGATCAACGGCCACAAGTGGTGGATCTCGGGTGCCGGCGATCCGCGCTGCCAAGTCTTCATCACCATGGGCAAGACCGACCCCGACGCGCCCAAGCACTCGCAGCAGAGCATGATCATCGTGCCCGGCGACGCGCCCGGCATCCGCATCGTGCGCCCGCTCAACGTCATGGGCTATGACGACGCGCCGCACGGCCACATGGAGATGTACTTCGAGAACGTGCGCGTGCCCGTGGGCAACATCCTGCTGGGCGAGGGCCGTGGCTTTGAGATCGCCCAGGGCCGCCTCGGTCCCGGCCGCATCCACCACTGCATGCGCCTGATCGGCCTGGCCGAGCGCGCGCTGGAGCTGATGTGCAAGCGCGCCAGCTCGCGCATCGCCTTCGGCAAGAGCGTGGCCCAGCAGACCGTGACGCAGGAACGCATCGCCGAGGCACGCTGCCGCATCGACATGGCGCGCCTGCTCACGCTCAAGGCCGCCTGGCTGATGGACATCGCCGGCAACAAGGTGGCACGCAGCGAGATCGCCATGATCAAGGTGGTGGCCCCCAGCATGGCCTGCCAGGTCATCGACTGGGCCATGCAGGTGCACGGCGGCGGCGGCATGAGCGACGACTTCCCGCTGGCCAGCGCCTACGCCCACGCGCGCACGCTGCGCTTTGCCGACGGCCCGGACGAAGTGCACCGCAACGCCATCGCCAAGTGGGAGCTGGGCAAGTACGGCGCCTACGGCAAGGATGCCGGCGTGCCCATCACGCGCGGCAGCTGAGCAGGCTTCAAGCCTGAGGCCTGGGCCGCACACCCGGCAGGACCGGGTGGCGGCCCTGGCCCTTCCCTCTCAGCCAGGTGGCAATGCCTCCTGGCTTTTTTGTGCCTGCCTTTCCGGCATTTCAGCGCCCATGGCAGGCGCCTCCCACCCCCCGCCCAGCGCGCGGTACAGCGCCACGCGCGCCTGCAGCTGCAGCAGGCGCTGCAGCACGGCCTCGTCCTGGGCCGCGTACAGCGTGGTCTGGGCCTGCAGCAGGGACAGCAGGCTTTCCGCCCCGGCCTTGTAGCGCAGTTCGGCCAGCGACACGGCCTGGCGGGCCTGGGCCAGCACCTCGGCCTGGGCCTCGGCCTGGGCCTTCAGGCCGTGGACGGCGTTGAGCGCCAGGTCCACATCGCCATAGGCCGCGACGATGGACTTGTAATAGCCGGCCAGCAGCTCCTCGCGCCGGGCCTGGGCGCCATCGCGCTCGGCCACCAGACGACCGCCGTCGAAGATGGGGCCGGCGAGGCCGGCCAGCAGCGAATAGACCGGCTCGCGCAGCCAGTCGCTGGCGCGCCCAGCGCTGGTGCCTGCACTGCCCGTGAGGGTCAGCCGGGGCCACAGCGCCGCGCGGGCGGCCTGCAGGTTGGCGCTGGCGGCGGTCAGTTGCGCCTCAGCACTGGCAATGTCAGGGCGGCGCTGCAGCAGCTGCGTGGGCAGGCCTGCGCCGATCTCGGGCAGCTGCAGGGCCTGCAGCGAATCCGTGGCCAGCGCGGGGCGGCGGGCCTGGCCCAGCAGCACG
>NZ_JTKZ01000725.1:0-845 GCF_000799035.1 Delftia sp. ZNC0008 | reverse complement strand
TGCGACTGCACCTCGCCCAGCTCGATGCGGAAGCCCCGGATCTTGACCTGCTGGTCGGCACGACCCAGGTATTCGAGTTCGCCCTGTGCACTCCAGCGCACCAGGTCGCCCGTGCGGTACAGGCGCTCGCCCGTCTCGCTGAACGGGTTGGCAACGAAGCGCTCTGCCGTCAGTCCTTGCCTGTTGAGATAGCCGCGTGCCAAGCCCTCGCCCGCCACGTACAGCTCCCCGGCCACGCCCTGCGGCAGCAGGTTCAGGCTGCCATCCAGCACATACAGGCCCAGGTCCGGAATCGCCACGCCCACGGGGCTGCGTCCGCCCTCCAGATCCGTCTTGGTGATCTCCCGGTACGTCACATGCACCGTGGTCTCGGTGATGCCGTACATGTTGATGAGCTGCGGGCTCTCGTCACCGAAGCGGTCGAACCAGGGCCGCAGGGTCTCGGGCTCCAGCGCCTCGCCGCCGAAGACCACCTGGCGCAGCGCCAGGCCGGAGCCGCCTTCTTCATCCTGCTCCACGGCATGGACCAGCTGCCCGAAGGCCGAAGGCGTTTGATTGAGAACCGTTACGCGCTCCGCACGCAGCAAGGCCAGGAAGTCCTGGGGCGAACGGCTGACCCAGTAAGGCACCACCACCAGCCTGCCGCCCGTGCACAGGGCGCCAAAGATCTCCCAGACCGAGAAGTCGAAGGCGTAGGAGTGGAACAGCGTCCAGACATCGTCCGGGCCGAAGCCGAACCAGGCCTCGGTGGCGTCCAGCAGCCGTGCCACGTTGCGGTGGCTCAGTTGCGCGCCCTTGGGACGGCCCGTGGAGCCCGAGGTGTAGATCACATAGGCCAGGCTGTC
>NZ_JTKZ01000173.1:0-2268 GCF_000799035.1 Delftia sp. ZNC0008 | reverse complement strand
CCGCGTATGCCCAGCGCCTCGGCACCGGGCGTGTCCTGCACGAAGCGCAGCACGGCCAGCAGCGCGGGGGCATCGGCCTCTGTCAGGGCCACACGGCGCACATCGCTGGCGCGGATGAAGCCGCCGCGCTCGCGCTTGTGGTCCCAGACCTGGAGGTAGTCCAGGCGTTCGCCCCTGATCTCCAGCACCTCGCCCTGCCACAGGCTGGCCTGCTGCTGGGCGCCATCGCGCGGCGCGGCGCGCAGGCTGGCCTGGTCCTGCACCACGATGGCGCTGCCCATGCCGGTGGCCAGCGCTGCGGCGGCCAAGGTCGATACGGTCAGCATGGCTTATTGCTCCTGAACGGCTGCGTTGGCATCTTCGGCCGCCACGGAGGCTGCGCCGGCCTGTGCATTGCGGCTGCCGCCCAGCAGGGCCGCGCCGATGAAGTCGCCATTGGTCGGCGGGGGCGCGATGATGACCTGGATCTTGTCCGAGAGCTTGTCGGCCAGCGTCTTCTGGATGAGCAGCGGGTAGCGCGTGACCAGGGTACCTTCGCGCGCCATCTGCTCGGCGTTGACCTTGCCCAGGCGGTCCATGCGGAAGGCCTCGGCCTCGGCCAGCTTCTGGCGTGCATCGGCTTCGCCATTGGCCTCGATGCGGCGGGCCTGGGCGCTGCCCTCGGCAGCTTTCACGCGGGCCACGCGCTCGGCCTCGGCCTCCAGCTGGCGCTGCTCGATCTGGCGCTGCTTGAAGGGCAGCACATGCTTCATGGCCTCTTCCTGGGCACGCGCCGCAATCACCTGCTCGCGTGCGGCGGCTTCGGCGGCCACTTCGCGGCGCACCTTGTCGGCATTGGCGTCCAGCTCGGTTTCCTTGACGCGCTTGTCCTTGAGCTCCAGCGTGTAGCGCATCTTCTCGGAGGCCAGTTCCTCGGCCAGCAGGCTGTCCATGCCGCGGCGGTACTCGGCGGGCAGGTCCACCTTGCCGATCTGGATGCTGCGCAGCGTCACGCCGTCGGCCGCCAGGCGCGTGCGCAGTTCGGTTTCCATGATCTGGGCGATCTCGGCACGCTTGGTCGAGAAGATCTCGCGCACGGTGTAGCGTGCGAACACCTTGTAGACCAGGCCCTGCACGGCGGGCTCCACGATGTCGCCGCCTATGTCCAGAGGCAGGTTGCCGGCCTTGACGGCGGGCGATGCGGGATCAAGCGCATAGCGGACGTTCAGGTCCAGACCCAGGGACAGGCCCTCGACCGACTGCAGGGGTGCGCTGCCATTGGCCTGGCGCATGGCCTCCGGACGGTAGCTCTGGTCGCGCAGGGAGAACACGCGCACCGTGTGCAGGCCCGGCACCACCCACACGCTGCCATCGCGCCACAGGCTGACGGAGCCCGTGAACTGGTTCAGGCGCACGCCCAGCGTGCCCTGCTCCAGGTGCTGCACGGGCGGGTTGCGCACCACCACCAGGCCGGCTGCCACCACCACGACGCCGATGGCCAGCCAGCGCACGGTACGTGCCGTGGGCAGCAGGACTGCCCAGTCCACGGGCTGGCGGCGGGGCGCGTTGCCCGGCAGCGTGCCGGCGTCGGCTGCGGGCTCGGAGGAATCGGCAGGGCCGGCTCCGTCCAGGCGGGCGGACTTGCGACCCGTCAGGGCCTGCATGATGCGGTTCCAGGTGGCTTTCATGGTGTTCTCTCTCTCGGCTGTGATGGCTGTTGTTGGCTGTTGTTGGCTGTTTCTGAGGCACCGGAAACAGGGGTGGCTCATTGAGGACCGATTGTTCGGATCCACCCCGGAAGCAACAACGCAGCGCACGGACCAAAGCGCTCACACCGGCGGCGCAAACGCTCCGGCCCTGGAAGAAAAACTCACACCCGGGCCGGCGCAGGGCCGAGATAATCCCGCGAACACCGCCACGGCGGCCTCCCCGACCCCACCCCTGCACAGCCCCATGACCCGTATCGCCGTGATCGAAGACGACCTGCCCACCAGCAACCAGTTGGCGGGATGGATACGCAGTGCGCGCAGCGGCATCGTGATCGACCAGTGGTTCACGCGCGACGAGGCCGAGGCCGCCCTGGCGCGCGAGCACTACGACGCCGTGGTGCTGGACATCGAGCTGGGCCGCGAGCGCCATGCCGGCGTGGCGCTGATCAACGCCATCAACAAGCTGGGCCAGGGCACGCCGGTGCTGGTGGTGTCGGCCATGCCGGCCGCCATCTACCGCAGCATCATGAAAGCGCTGGACGCCTGGGACTACCTGCAAAAGACCACCTTCGAGACGCGG
>NZ_JTKZ01000779.1:0-7092 GCF_000799035.1 Delftia sp. ZNC0008 | reverse complement strand
AGGGCTGCACGCTCGCCCAGGCTCCAGCCGCGTGCGGTGGCAATGCCGGCCAGCGCATCCAGCGGCGCAGGCCAGTCGGGAAAGCGCAGGCCGCTGCCATCGATATAGGGCAGGGCCATGGGCTGGCGGTGCAGGGCCTGTTCAGGGTCCACGCCCACTTCGCGCATGAGGCGCAGGCTTTCGGTGTACGCACCGATGAGGATGTGCTGGCCGTTGTCCACGCGCAGCGGGCCCTGTGGCGTGTCCAGGTCCATGCCGCGCGCACGGCCACCGGGCTCGCGTGCGGCCTCGTGCAATGTGATGTGCCAGCCGCTGCGGGCCAGCGCAAGGGCGGCGGCAAAGCCGGCCCAGCCTCCGCCGAGGATGGCGGCGCGCGGCTGAGCGGCGCGCGGCGTGTGCTTGGCGCTGTCTCTGCTCACCGCGCCATGCGCCCCAGCGCCTGCATCTTCCAGGCCAGCCACAGCTTGCGCAGCGGCGGCAGGCTGATGCGCTGGTGCAGCACGCGGAAGTCGTCGGCCTCGATCTCGCGCAGCAGGGTGCGGTAGATGCTGGCCATCATCAGGCCGGGCTTTTGCGTGCGGCGGTCGGCCGCGGGCAGCAAGGCCAGGGCCTCGTCGTAGAGGCGGTGGGCGCGCTCGGCCTGAAAGCGCATCAGCGCGGTGAAGCGGTCGGAGTACTCGCGCTTGGTGATTTCATGCGCCTTGACGTCGAACTGCTGCAGCTCGCTGATGGGCAGGTAGATGCGTCCGCGCATGGCGTCCTCGCCCACATCGCGGATGATGTTGGTCAGCTGGAAGGCCAGGCCCATCTTGTGGGCGTAGGCGGTGGTTTCTTCCTGTGTCTGGCCAAAGATGCGCGCGGCCACTTCGCCGACCACGCCTGCGACCAGGTGGCAGTAGCGCGCCAGGCCCGGGAAGTCCAGGTAGCGGGTCTGCTCCAGGTCCATGCGGCAGCCGTCAATCACGGCCTGCAGGTGGCGCTCCTCGATGGCGTAGACCGGGGCGTGCGGCATGAGTGCCCGCATCACGGGATGCGAGGGCTTGCCTGCAAAGGCCTGGTGCACTTCGTTTTGCCACCAGCCGAGCTTGGTGGCGGCCACGCCGGGGTCGGAGACTTCGTCCACCACGTCGTCCACTTCGCGGCAGAACGCATAAAAGGCGGTGATGGCGGCACGGCGCTCGCGCGGCAGGAAGAGGAAGGCGTAATAAAAGCTGCTGCCCGAGGCGGCAGCCTTGTCTTGGACGTACTGATCCGGATTCATATGGGGCCGGATTGTCCCATGGACGGCTGGGAGCCAAAGCCTGGGTGTCGCAACGGCCGGCCTGCCATCACATGCGCAGGGCGCGCCACAGCAGCAGCGGCGCATCGGCCTTGCCGACGGTGGGGCGGCTGTAGAGGCTGGCGCCCTGCAGTGCATCGACCTTGTCCAGGATGCGCAGCCCGCCCTGCACGACCAGGCGCAGCTCCCAGCCGATGCGGCCCGGCAGGCGGTGCACCAGTGGTTCGCCGGACTGCATCAGTGCGCGCGCCCATGCCGACTGCTCGGCCAGCAGTGCACGCACGGCAGGGGTCAGTGCAGCGGGCTCGGCGCGCAGGTCTTCACGCCGCACGCCGTGGGCGGTGCAGTCGGCATCGGTCAGGTAGTGGCGCTGGCGTGGCAGGTCCACGCTGAAGTCCTGCCAGAAATTGATCAGTTGCAGGGCGGTGCAGATGGCGTCGCTGCGGGCCAGCGATTCGGCATCATCCACCCCGTACAGATGCAGCAGCAGCCGGCCCACGGGGTTGGCCGAGCGGCGGCAGTAGTCAAGCAGCTCGGCGCGGTCGGCGTAGGTGGTGCCGGATTCGGTCTTGTGCACGTCCTGCGCGAAGGCGCTGAGCAGGTCGTCCATCAGCGCCAGCGGCAGCTGGTGGGCGCGTACTTGCGGCGCCAGCCCTGCAAAGACAAGAGGCCAGGCCGTGCGGGTGAGCATGGAGGCCTCGCCTTTGGTGCCCAGCGCCATCAGGTCGGCACGGTAGGCGGCCAGCGCGGCCAGGCGCTCGGGCGGCGTGGCGTCGCCTTCGTCGGCCAGATCGTCTGCAGTGCGTGCGAAGTGGTAGAGCGCGGCAATCGGCGGGCGCAAGCGGGGCGGGCACAGCCAGGACGCCACGGGAAAGTTCTCGTAGTGCGTGACCGGGGCGGGGGAGGCGGGCAGGGGGGGAGCGGTGGACTTCACGGTGGCCGATTGTCGATGCTGCGCGCAAGGCCATGCATTTCACTTGACGGGCTCAAGGGCTTCTCCTAAATTACTAACCCGTCAGTCAGTAAACGGCGCCAGCCAGCTGCCGCGGCATGTTGCCCGGATCTTGCAGCCCGCAGCCGCTTTTCGCACCAGCCCTCCGGATCCACATGCCCGACTTGCCATCGAACCCTGCCGCGCGCGCTTTGCCGCGCCATCTTCTTCTTGCCCCTCTGTGCCTGGCCGCCGCGCTGGCGCTGGGCGCCTGCTCCAAGGCCGAGCCGCCGCCCGAGCCGGTGCGCGCCGTCAAGCTGCTCACCGTAGGCGTGGGCGCGCTGGACACGCAACTGGAATACGCGGGCGAGGTGCGCGCGCGCATAGAGTCGCGCCTGGGCTTTCGCGTGGCCGGCAAGCTCGTTCGCCGCGAGGTGGAGCTGGGCCAGCACGTGCAGGCAGGTCAGTTGCTGGCGCGGCTCGATGCCAGCGACTACCGGCTGGGAGCTGACGCCGCGCGCGCCCAGGTGGCGGCCGCGACCACGCAGCGCGATCTTGCCGCCGCCGATGTGAGGCGTTACTCGCAGCTGAAGGCGCAGAACTTCATCAGCGGTGCGGAGCTGGAGCGGCGCGAGGCCACGCTCAAGTCCGCCCAGGCCACGCTGGACCAGGCCAAGGCGCAGCTGGCATCGCAGAGCAATCAGGAGTCCTACGCGCAGTTGCTGGCCGATGTGCCCGGCGTGGTGACCGGCATAGACGCCGAACCCGGCCAGGTGGTGTCGGCCGGCTCGCCCGTGGTGCGCATTGCCCAGGACGGTCCGCGCGACGTGGTGTTCGTGGTGCCCGAAGACAAGCGCGGTGCCATCCGCGTGGGCCAGAAGGTGAATGTGCGCCCATGGTCGGCCGGCATGCAGCCGCTGCAGGGCCAGGTGCGCGAGGTGGCGGCCAGTGCCGATCCGGTCACGCGCACCTACCAGGTGAAGGTGGCTCTGCCCGCGTCGGATGCGGCCGCCGTGCCGCCGCTGGGCGCGACGGTCCATGCGCTGCCCGAGGGCATGGGCCCCACGGGCCAGCCCGTGATCAAGCTGCCGACCACGGCGCTGCGCCAGGAAGGCGGCGGCGGCCAGGGCACGGCCGTGTGGGTGTTCGATGCCGCCAGCAGCACGGTGAAGCTGCAGCCCGTGCAACTGGCCACGGCCGATGGCAACGAGGCCGTGATTGCCGCCGGCCTGACGCCCGGCATGCAGGTGGTGGCCGCCGGTGTGCATGTGCTCACGCCCGGCCAGAAGGTCACGGTCTATCAGGACCGTTATGACAAGGCCCCGCAGCCGGCACAGCAGCGGCCGCAACAGACACAGCCTGCACAGGCGCCTGCCGCCGCAGGCGCTGCGCCCAGCGGAGCGGCCCAATGAGCGGGCCCAAGCACAAGGCGCCGCAGGGCGGGCACTTCAATCTTTCGCGCTGGGCGCTGGACCATGTGGCGCTGACGCGCTATTTCATCGTCGTGCTGCTCCTGCTGGGCTTTGCCTCGTACTTCCAGCTGGGGCAGGACGAGGACCCGCCCTTCACCTTCCGCGCCATGGTGGTGCGCACCAACTGGCCCGGCGCCACGGCGCAGCAGATGGCCGAGCAGGTCACCGACAAGATCGAGCGCACGCTGCAGGAGGTGCCCTACGCCGACAAGATCAGCAGCTACTCCAAGCCCGGCGAGTCGATGATCATCTTCCAGCTCAAGGACAACTCGCGCCCCGGCGATGTCCAGCAGCTGTGGTACACGGTGCGCAAGAAGATCGGCGACATGCGCTACACCCTGCCGCAGGGCGTGCAGGGGCCGTTCTTCAATGACGAGTTCGGCGATGTCTATGGCGTGATCTACGCCCTGCAGGCCGACGGCTTCAGCTACGCCGAGCTCAAGACCATGGCCGACGACGTGCGCCAGCGCCTGCTGCGCGTGCCCGATGTGGCCAAGGTCGAGCTGTTCGGCGTGCAGGACGAGAAGGTCTACATCGAGCTGTCGCAGCGCCGCCTGTCGCAACTGGGCCTGGACATGAACCAGGTGCTGGGCCAGCTGGGCCAGCAAAACGCCATCGAGGGCGCAGGCGTGCTGCAGACACCGCGCGAGGATGTGCAGGTGCGCGTGGCCGGCCAGTTCCTGGCGGTGGACGAGCTGCGCGCCATGCCCATCCGCGGCGCATCGGGCGCGCAGCTGCGCCTGGGCGATATCGCCGAGATCCGCCGCGGCTATGCCGATCCGGCCAATGTGAAGGTACGCCACCAGGGGCGCGAGACGATTGCGCTGGGCGTGTCCATGACCAAGGGCGGCGACATCATCCGCCTGGGCAAGTCCCTGCGCGGCGCCGTGGGCGACATCGCGCGCACGCTGCCGGCCGGCGTGGAGCTGGCCAACATGCAGGACCAGCCCAAGGCCGTGGCCGACTCGGTCAACGAATTCCTGCAGGTGCTGATCGAGGCCGTGGTGGTGGTGCTGGCCGTGAGCTTCATCAGCCTGGGCCTGCACAAGCGCGAGGGCCACCAGCCGCTGTGGAAGCGCTGGTACATCGATCCGCGCCCGGGCCTGGTGGTGGCCATCACGATTCCGCTGGTGCTGGCCGCGACCTTCCTGGCCATGTGGTACTGGAACATCGGCCTGCACAAGGTGTCGCTGGGCTCGCTGATCATCGCGCTGGGCCTGCTGGTGGACGATGCCATCATTGCCGTGGAGATGATGGTGCGCAAGATGGAGGAGGGCTACGAGAAGTACCGCGCTGCCACCTTTGCCTACGAGATCACGGCCAAGCCCATGCTGACCGGCACGCTGATCACGGCGGCGGGCTTCCTGCCCATCGGCATGGCCAAGTCCATGACGGGCGAGTACACCTTCGCCATCTTCGCGGTGACGGTGATTGCGCTGGTGCTCAGCTGGTTCGCCTCGGTGTACTTCGTGCCCTACCTGGGCATGCTGCTGCTCAAGCGCCCGCCGCACGCGGCCACGCTGCCGCCCGAGGTGGCCTCGGGCGAGGTGCCCATCGAGGAGACCAACCTCAATGCGTCCTCAGCCGAGCATGAGGTCTTCGACAGCCCGTTCTACAACCGCTTCCGGCGCGCCGTGAACTGGTGCGTGACGCACCGCTGGCTGACCATCGCCATCACGGTGCTGGTCTTTGCGCTGGGCCTGGTGGGCATGTCGCGCGTGCAGCAGCAGTTCTTCCCGGATTCCAGCCGACCCGAGGTGCTGGTGGACATCTGGTTCCCCGAAGGCACGTCGCTGGCCGCCAACGAGGCCGTCACGCGCCGCGTGGAAGAGCGCTTCATGAAGCTCGACGGCGTGCGCACGGTCAGCGAGTGGGTAGGCTCGGGCGTGCCGCGTTTCTACCTGCCGCTGGACCAGGTGTTCCCGCAGAACAACGTCTCGCAGTTCATCCTGGTGGCCCAGGACCTGCCCACGCGCGAGCGGCTGCGCAAGGCGCTGCCGGCGCTGCTGGCCCAGGAGTTCCCCGAGGTGCGCGGCCGCGTCAAGCTGCTGCCCAACGGGCCTCCCGTGCCCTATCCGGTGCAGTTCCGCGTGTCCGGCACCGATCCGCAAAAGCTGCGTGCCTATGCCGACGAGGTCAAGCAGGTCATGATCGCCAACGCCGACATGCGCGGCGTCAACGACAACTGGAACGAGTCCGTCAAGGCCGTGCGCCTGGAGGTGGACCAGGACAAGGCGCGCGCCCTGGGCGTGAGCAGCCAGGCCATCGCCCAGGCGGCCCGCGTCATGCTCAGCGGCTCCACCGTGGGCCAGTTCCGCGAGGGTGACAAGCTCATCGACATCGTGCTGCGCACGCCGTATTCGGAGCGCGACGCCATCACCGATATCGCCAATGCCTACCTGCCCACGGCATCGGGCAAGTCGATCCCGCTCACGCAGATCGCCAAGCCCGTGATGGTCTGGGAGCCCGGCGTGATGTGGCGAGAAAAACGCATGTTCGCCATCACCGTGCAGGGCGATGTGCGCGAGGGCCTGCAGGGCGCGACGCTGACCCATGCGCTGCTGCCGGGCCTGCGCGAGATCGAGGCGCGCTGGCACGCCGCGGGCGACACGGCCTACCGCATCGATGTGGCCGGCGCTGTGGAGGAAAGCTCCAAGGGCTCGGACGCCATCGTCGCTGGTGTGCCCGTGATGCTGTTCCTCACCTTCACGCTGCTCATGCTGCAGTTGCGCAGTGTCAGCCGTTCACTGCTGGTGTTCATCACCGGGCCGCTGGGCATTCCCGGCGTGGCGGCGGCGCTGCTGCTGTTGGGCCGGCCCTTCGGCTTCGTGGCGCTGCTGGGCGTGGTGGCGCTGATGGGCATGATCCAGCGCAACTCGGTGATCCTGATCGACCAGATCGAGACCGACCGCGCGCGCGGCGTGCCGGCCTGGGACGCCATCATCGAAGCCGCCGTGCGCCGCCTGCGCCCCATCGTGCTGACGGCCGCCGCCGCTGTGCTGGCCATGATCCCGCTGTCGCGCAGCGTGTTCTGGGGCCCCATGGCCGTGGCCATCATGGGCGGGCTGATCGTGGCCACAGTGCTGACACTGCTGGCGCTGCCGGCCATGTACGCCGCCGTGTTCCGCGTGCGCCGCGAGCCCACGCATTGATGCGGCGAAAACGCAGAGGCCGCCGCTCAAATCCGGGGTATGGCAATGCACCCCGCAATTGCGGCTAGAATCTGCGCCCTGACCTAGGAGCCGCCGCGCAGGCGGCTCCCCAAGAACCAGCGCGGGTGGCGAAATTGGTAGACGCACCAGGTTTAGGTCCTGACGCCAGCAATGGTGTGGGGGTTCGAGTCCCCCCCCGCGCACCACAATAAAAACCCGGTGTAATCCACCGAAACCCCCTCAAGCCCGTTTTCTCCT
>NZ_JTKZ01000939.1:0-2424 GCF_000799035.1 Delftia sp. ZNC0008 | reverse complement strand
CCGCGCTGCGTGCCAGCCTGGCCACCCATGAGGCCCAGGGCCGCACCGTGACCCTGCTGGCCAACAGCAGCGGCGTGCGGGCCCTGTTCGCCGTGGCCGACCCGCTGCGGCCTCAGGCCCGCGAGGCCGTGGCACGCCTGCAGGCCCTGGGCGTGCAGCCCGTGGTGCTCAGCGGCGACAACACGGCCACCGTGCGCTCCATCGCTGCCGAAGCCGGCATCCAGGACGCACGCGGCGGCCTGCTGCCCCAGGACAAGCTCGACGCACTGGCCGAGCTGCAACGCACCCGCGGCCCCACCGCCATGACGGGCGACGGCATCAACGACGCACCGGCACTGGCCCAGGCCGACATCGGCTTTGCCATGGGCGGCATGCACAGCACGGGCATGGCCATGGAAACCGCCGACGTGGTGCTGATGAACGACGACCTGCGCCGCCTGCCCGAAGTGGTGGAACTGTCGCGCAGCGCCCACGCCGTGCTCTGGCAGAACATCGCCCTGTCGTTGGGCGTCAAGCTGGTGTTCTTCGCGCTGGCCCTGGCCGGCAACGCCAGCATGTGGCTGGCCGTGCTGGCGGACATGGGCGTGAGCCTGCTGGTGGTCGGCAACGGCCTGCGGCTGCGCCGCTGGGGCAGCGACAGGGAGGCGGCATGACCGACGCCCAGCGCCGCGCCGCCTTCACCCACCTGCTGCACAGCTTCCGTTCAAGCCAGGACCAGGCGCCCGCACAGCGCTGGCTGCTGCTGGAGGCCAGCCATGTGCTGGGCCAGCAGCTGCTGGGCCTGCACTGGCGATCCCACTGCTGGATGCTGCGCCACGCGCTGCAGCTGCGCGACGGCAGGGAGGTCGCCGGCCAGCTGCTGCGCCTGGCCCTGGTGCCCGCAGGCCATCTGCTGGACCGGCTGCCGCGCGGCAACACCGGCCGCACCACGGTGCCGGCCACCCTGCCCATGGACATGCCACCCGCCATATCGGCGCTGATCGCCGAGGCACTGCGCACCACGCGCCGCCCGCCCGGGCAGAGGGCCCGCACCTGAGGAACTTCGCGGCACCGTCCGGTATCATCCATGCCTATGCGTCGCCCCTTGTCCATTGTCCTGGTCTTGCTGCTGGTCCTTCGTGGCCTGCTGGGCGACGCCATGGCCATGGGGGCTGCGCCCGTCATGTCGGCCCTGGCGCCGGCTGCCGCATCTGCGCCAGCGTTGGATCCGGCGTCGGCACTCCACCACCATGCGCCCGAAATCGCGCGGGAAGTCGCGCTGGAAATCACGCAATCGCCGGACAGCCCCGAGCAGCATCACGCGGCGCACGCCGCAGACCACGGCCCGGATCACGCATCACACGCCGAGCACAGTGCAGGCTGCGCTCCCCAGGCGGGCGGCAGCTGCGGCGAACATGAACATGGGCCCAGCTGCACCCTGTGCGGCATCTGCCATTCGGCCCTTTTCACCCCTGGCCAGATCGGTTCGGACGGCGCTGCGCCGTCCGCCGCACTGCGCCCCCAAGGCAGCACGCGCTTTGCCAGCGCGGCCAAGCTGCAGGCCATCAAGCCACCCATTTCCTGAAGCCTGACGCCCGAAGTGCGTCCGCGCCATCCCTGCCGCCCGTCCATGGGCAGCCCGTTCTCGGGCATGGCAGGGCGCTTGGCTGCGGATGCGTCACCCGTTACGCATTCAGGAGATCACCATGCGCCGCGCGCATTTTCTCGCCCCCCTCATCCCCCTCATCCATTTCGGGCTGGCGGCCCTTGCCGTCTCCAGCCCCGCGGCCTGGGCCCAGGTCCATGACGGCAAGCATCCGCCGGCCTCTTCGTCCGCAGGCCTGACCGGCGCCATCGATCCGGCAGCCGCCAGCCTGCCCCTGCGCCATGCGGCCCTGCCGCCCAGCGGCGCCGTGGAAACCGAACTGACCGACTGGCGCCAGGCCAATGCCGCCGTGGCCGAGTTTCCCAACGGCCATGTGGACATCCTGCGCTGGGAGGCGGCCCAGGCCGGCCGATCCACGCCTGCGCCGTCCCCGCACGGCTCTCACATGCAGCACGGAGGCCGGCCATGAAGCGCACCGTCTTCGCCCCCACCCGGCTGGTCGGCGCCATGGCTGCCGTGCTGGCCCTGGCCGGCTGCGCCAGCATCTCGCCCGACGGCCTGCGCGGCGCGGTTCAGTCCCATACCGCCAGCCGCCTGCCGGACGGCGCCCAGCTGCCGCCAACCGATCTGCAGGCCCGCGACGCGGCGCAGCAGCGCATCGACGAGTGGCTGCGCCAGCCGCTGGACATGGACCAGTCCGTGCGCATCGCACTGCTCAACAATCCCGGCCTGCAGGCGCGCCTGGCGCAACTGGGCGTGCAGGATGCAGACCGCGTGCAGGCCCTGACGCTGCCCAACCCCACGCTGACCCTGGGCCGCATGGTCAGCAGCGACGAGCG
>NZ_JTKZ01000241.1:0-9220 GCF_000799035.1 Delftia sp. ZNC0008 | reverse complement strand
GCCCCCCGGCTGCAGGCCGATCGCCATGTCGCCAGCAGCCTTCGCGAAGGACCGTGGCGCAGCCTGGCCCCGCCCGAACGGCCTCCCCGGGCGGCCTGATCCCCTTTGCGACCTGCCGGGGCCGTTGGCTCCTCCGGGTCGGCGCATGCGGCATCCACGCCGTTCGCCGGGTCCTGTCCGGCATGCCCCGTCTGCGGGGCTGGCCTATCGCTTCCAATCTCTCCGGACCCAGCGCAGCATGGGCCCTTTTTGCCGCAGCGGCGGCTCCCGGTTCCCAGAACAAGCATCATGGAAATTGCCATTCTTTTTGCGCTGATCCTGCTCAATGGCGTCTTCGCCATGTCCGAGATCGCGCTGGTGACGGCGCGCAAGGCTCGCCTGCAAAAACTCATAGACGAGGGGGACGCCGGCGCCGCCGCAGCCGCCCAACTGGGGGCCGACCCCACGCGTTTCCTGTCCACCATCCAGATCGGCATCACCTCCATCGGCGTGCTCAACGGCATCGTCGGCGAGGCCGCGCTGGCCGCTCCCCTGGCCGAGTGGCTGCAGCGCATGGGCGTGCCCGCGCCCTATGGCGGCTACACGGCCACGGCGCTGGTGGTGGTGCTGATCACCTATTTCTCCATCGTCGTCGGCGAGCTGGTGCCCAAGCGCATCGGCCAGACCTATCCCGAGACCTTTGCGCGCCTGATCGCACGCCCAGTCAACTGGCTGGCCCATCTGACCAAGCCCTTCGTGGTGCTGCTGTCCGTGTCCACCCATGCGCTGCTGCGCCTGCTGGGCGTCAAGGAAAACAGCGGCAGCGCCGTCACGGAGGAAGAGATCCACGCCATGCTGGCCGAAGGCACGACAGCCGGCGTCATCGAATCGCACGAGCACACCATGGTGCGCAACGTGTTCCGCCTTGACGACCGCCAGATCGGCTCGCTGATGGTGCCGCGCAGCGACGTGGTCTGCCTGGATGCCGATGCGCCGTTCGAGGACAACCTGCGCGTGATCGAGCAGTCCGACCACGCGCGCTTTCCCGTGGTGCGCGGCGGCATGGACTCCATCATCGGCGTGCTCAACGCGCGCCAGTGGCTGTCGCGCGCGCTGCAGGGCAAGGATCAGGGCCTGACCGACCAGCCCATGCAGACCGCGCTCTATGTGCCCGAGACCATCACCGGCATGGAGTTGCTGGAGAGCTTTCGGCTGTCCGACGTGCACATGGCCTTTGTGATCGACGAGTACGGCGAGGTCCAGGGCATCGTCACCCTGCAGGACCTGGTGGAGGCCATCACGGGCGAATTCCAGCCCCGCGATCCGCGCAACTCCTGGGCGCTGCAGCGCGAGGACGGCAGCTGGCTGCTGGACGGCCACATCCCCGTGCCCGAGCTCAAGGACCGGCTGGAGCTGGCCACCGTGCCCGAGGAAGAGCGCGGCCGCTACCACACGCTGGCCGGCATGGTCATGCTGCTCACGGGCCGGCTGCCGCGTGTCACCGACACCGTGCAATGGGAAGGCTGGCGCTTCGAGGTGGTGGACATGGACGGCAAGGCCATCGACAAGGTGCTGGCCATGCGCGTGGACGTGTCGCTGCAGGTGCCCGGCGACGAAGACGCAGGAGCAGCCCATGCACCGCGTTGAACGACGGGCCCCGCGCTGCGCCTGGAAACTGCTGGCATGCGCGGCGGCCGTGGTCTTCATGGCCGCCTGCCTGGACGGCGTGCAGGGTTACCCGCAGCAGCAGGCGCCCATCATCAGCCCCTACGACATGACGCAGGAGCAGCGGCTTGCCGAAATGAACGCCATGGGCGCGGCCGGCCATGCCGACCACCGCTGGACCTACGAACTTCGCCCCGGCTGCGTGCTGCGCGTGGACCTGGACGGCCCGCAAGGCCCGCGCCCTTCCCTCGATATCGCCCTGCTGGGCAGCGTGGTGGCCGTCACGGCCCAGCGTGAACGCGGCAGTTTCCGCGTGGAGCTGCAGCCCGGCGACGGCCTGCAGTCGGCACGGTCCCTGGTGCTGGAAAGCACCAAATGGGCCGACGCCAGCTGGACCCAGCTGCTGCTGCGCCTGATGCAAAAGGGTTGCATGGAAATGCAGGGCCGCCCGCACGGCAGGACCGCCAGCCGGCACTGAGAGGCAGCGCACAACGGCACGGATCGGCATGCATCGGCAGGGACCAGCAGGGACCGGCAGGCCAGGCATGCGTGGCTTGCCCGGTCCCGCAAATGTGAGGGGCGGAAACGACAAGCGGCACCGAAGTGCCGCCGGGTAGGGCGCGGGGCGCAAGGTCCCGGGCCAGGGCAGATCGCCGGCTTACTTGGCCAGCGTCAGCGTGCCCTTCATCAGCGCGGAGTGGCCGGGGAAGGAGCAAAAGTAGCTGTAGGCCTCGCCCGCCTTCAGGGCGGCGGTGGAGAAGGTCACGGAGTCGGTCTCGCCGCCGCCGATCACCTTGGTGTGGGCGATCACGCGGGCGTCCTTGTCCTTCACGAAGTCCTTGGCGGCGCCGGCGGCGATGCCGTCATTGGCCACGGGCTGCAGGTCGGCCGTCTTGCTCAGTACCCAGTTGTGGCCCATGGCCGTCTTGGGCAGCTTGCCCACGTGCTTGAGCTTGACCGTGAACTGCTTGCAGCTGGCGGGCACGCTGATGGTGGGCTTGTTGAACTGCATGGCGTCATTGCCTTCGATCTCGACGGCGCAGTCGGCGGCCAGCACAGGTGCGGCGACGGCAGTCATTGCGAGGGCCAAGAGGACGGGTTTCCATTGCATTGCCATTGTTTTCTCCTTGAAAAGCGGGTGAGGTGGCTGGCATCCGGTGGCCATGGACCGGCAGGCGGTCTGTCGCCATGGATGCTTTGTATGGCTGCCTCCAGCATAGACAGGATGGGGGAGGGCGGGTTGATTTGAATCAAGTCAAAACAGTTCGAAGACCTGCGCTCCAAGCATGCGGGATGGCGTCACGCCGGCAGGGTATGCGCGGTGGCTGTCGCCGGGAATCACTTGCCGTCCGTCGTCTTTTGGCGACGGGCAACCCCACAGCTCGCATGCCTCTACTCACCCCAGTCACATTTGGGTACGATTGCGGTAAATAGAGAGGGTTTATGGTAGTGATGGTTTTCATAGGTGCTGTCATTGGCGCCATCTTTCTGCTGACGGCGTTTTTCGTCGACAGCTCCCAGCAACAGGCGGCGCTGGCGGGCATGGCCTGTGCCAGCGTCCTCATTCCGTACGTGCTGTTCAGGTTGCACTCGATCGTCGTCGAGCAGGACAAGCTCGATCAGATCCTGCAGCTGATGCGAAAGTCCGGCAGCCAGCCCGAAGGGGTGGCTCCGGGCGGCGAGGGGTCCCGTGAGCCGGGTGGCCCCTCGGCGCCCAGGTCCTGGATGTCCTGAGGCACGGGGCGGCAGCCAAGGCAGGCCAGGCAGGTCCGGCAGGCCTCAGGCGAACTGCACGACCACGCGCCGGTTGGTGCGGCTTTTCTTCTCGATCTTGGTGACGGCCACCGTGCCGATCTCGGCCGTGCTGCGCACATGCGTGCCGCCGCAGGGCTGGCGGTCCAAGCCGGGGATGTCGATGATGCGGATCGTCGCCGTGCCGCCCGGGGGCGCCGCGCCTGCGGTGCGTACCAGGTCGGGCTGGGCGGCCAATTGCTCGGGCGTGATGCGGTCCACGTTCACGGCATGGCTGGCGGCGATCAGGGCGTTCAGGCGCTCCGTCAGATCGGCCTTGTCCAGCGTGGATTCAGGCAGGTCGAAATCCAGGCGTGCCGAGTCCGGCGAGATGCTGCAGCCCGTCACGGGCACGGGCACCAGCACGCCCAGCAGGTGCAGGCAGGTGTGCAGGCGCATCAGACGGTGGCGCCTGTCCCAGTCGATGGCTACCTGCACGCGCTCGCCGACCTGGGGCGGCGCATCGGTCTGCAGCACATGCAGGATGCGCTGGCGGTCATCGGCATAGACGGTGTCGATGACCGCCAGGCTGCGTCCGTCGGCCAGGATCAGCGTGCCGGTGTCTCCGGCCTGGCCGCCGCTGCGGGCATAGCAGACCGTGGCATCCAGCTCGATGCCTTCGGGGCTGACCGCGATCACGGTGGCTTCGCAGCGGTCCAGGTAGGCGTCGTCGTCAAAGAGCTTGTGCGTCTGGGACAGGGGCATGGGCATGGGGTGTCTCCGGGGTCATGTCGCGGTCCATGGTATCGGCGGCATGGCGGGGCCGGGCAGTACGCCTGGGCGAAAAGTCCCCAGTACAGTCCATTGCCCGCAGCGGTGGCAGTCGGCTGCTTGACAGCCTGTCAAGTGCCCGGGTCCGCGACCTGACAAGATCGGCGCCCGCGCCGCGCGCGTGCCGCTGAACAATGGCGCATTCCTTGCCGACGGCGCTACAGATTTTTCCGAAGCTGACGACATACGCAGGGCATGAATCTGTGAGTTTTCCGAGGAACTGTCCGAATGGATCAAGAACCTTTGCGTCCATCCCGTGCAGGCTCCACCCCCGTCTCCATCCCGGCAGGCCCCGGTTTGCGGCTGCCCACATTGTTCATCTCCTCATCTTTATGAGCACTACCGATCTTCACGCAGCTTCCCTGAGCGATCTCTATGACCGGCTGGACGAAGGCCTCAGCGAAGAGGCCTTTGCCGCCGAACTTGATGCCCGGCTTCATGACGGGCGGGCCGATGAGGTGCAGGTTTTCCTGCGTGATTGCGAGGAGCGCTGCCTTTACATGCTGGGGCGCCTGAACAGCAGCGAATCGCCCTGGACACATGACGGTGAGCGCTGGCTGGCACTGGCACGGCTCACGGTGCCGCGCGGCCATGCGCCGGCAGGGCTCAGCGAGAAGCTGACCAATGCCAAGGTGGCCGCCGAAGTGCGCGTGATGGCCGAGCAATGGCTGGCCCATGCCCGCAGCGCGGATCTGCCGGTCTTCAAAGGCATAGGCATGGTGCTGGGCAACCTGGTGCCCTGGCTCTGCTATCCAGGCATGCCCTACGAGGAAGTGACGGCCACGCTGGACTGGACGCTGGCGCTGCGCAAGGAAGGTGAGTACAAGCCCGACACCGAGTACCACGCGCCCTGGAAGCGGCTGATCGCCCAGCTGAACGATGCCGACCTGCAGCGCTACGCCGCCGTGGGCGGCAAGCTGTTCGCCGACGTGATAGTGCACTACCGCGAAGAGCGCCAACCCAAGCAGCCCAAGGGGCAGGGCTGGAAGTCCTGGATGGCTTTCTTTGCCGCGCATCCCGAGCTGTATGACCAGACCTACATAGGCGATCCGGACCTGATGGAGCAGCGCTGGGCCAGCGCAGATGCCCCACGGCGTGAGGAACTGGCGGGCACCCTGATGGGCCAATTGGGCCATGCCCAGGGCGGGGAGCGTACCCGTGCGCTGCAGCTGCTGGACCGCCTGGTGGCCGAGGATCCCGCGCCCTTTGCCAGGCAGCTGCGTGAGAACGGCGGCTATCGGATCAGCCTGGCGCTGGCCATGCATGTCATGAAGCAGAACGATGCCGCCTTGCTGCCCCTGCTGCTGCCGGCCATTGCCCAGCACTGCGACCGCGAGGACGAGCTGCGCCGCTACCGCAGCGCGATCCGCGAACTGGTGACCCGCCGCCCGGCCGATCTGGCCGAGGTGCCTGTCAAGGACCTGGTCAATGTGCTGCCCGCGTTCGACACCGCCAGCCTGAAGGCCACGCTGCCCACCCTGACCCCGCTCATCGCAGGCAGCAGCGCCAAGGGCCTGCGCGCCGCCATGGCCGGCCTGGCCGCCCATATTCCGCTGGCCAGCTTGGTGGATGCCGGCTGGTTGAACAAGCCGCCCAAGAACCTGCTGCTGACCTGTCGCGACGTGCTGCTGGCCCACCCCGACCCCGCCGTCGGTCCCTTGCTGGCGCAGTTGCTGGCCGGCGGCAAGCTGGATGCGGCCTCGGCCAGCAGCGTGCAGCAGCGGCTGAACCAATTGGGCCTGACCGGGCAGGGCGCCTCGGCATCGGAAGAAAGCCAGGCGGATGCCGCATCGCCAGCGTCTGCCGCTGGCGGCGTGGACCTGGAAGCCCAGATCGCCTCCATCAAGCGCCTGAGCGCGGCCATCAAGCCCTTCGACACGCCCGAGCTGCTGGCGCTGTGCGCGCCGCTGTCCGAGCACGCGGCCCGCGTGCTGCTGCACGTATCCGCCATTGCCGAAGGCGGCCTGCCGCCGCTGGCCCACGAGCTGCTGGCGCGCATTCCGGCCGACAACCGTGCCCGCCTGGCGCTGGCCCTGGTGCAGCAATGGATTGCTTGCGAGGGCGAACCCAAGCAGCGCTGGGCGCTCAGGCTGCTGCCCGGCCATGCCGATGACCGCGTGGTCGATGCGCTGGTGGCCGCCGTCCAGGCCTGGAACCGCCCGCGCCTGCAGCGCGCGGCCGCCGCTGTCGAGCATCTGGGCGAGGTGGACAGCCTCTACGCTCTGCTGCGCGTGCAGGAGATCTCCGAATCGCGCTCGCTCAAGGACCAGGTGCAGCGCACGGCGCGCAGCGCCCTGCGTGCCGCCGCTGCCCGCCGCAAGATGAGCGTGCCCGAGCTCTTCGACGAGCTGACCCCCGACTTCGGCCTGGGCCAGGGCCTGACGGTCACGGTCGGGCCGCAGAGCTACCGCGTGGAGCTGCAGGGCGATCTGAGCCTGCGCGTCATCAACGACAGGAACAAGGCCAGCAAGACCATTCCTGCGGTCAAGGACGAGGCGCTCAAGCCCGAATGGGAGGCGGCCACCGCGCAGCTCAAGACCCTGGCCACCAGCCTCAAGACCGTGGTCAAGCAGCAGGCGCCGCGCATGCTGGCGGCCCTGGTCAGCGGCAAGCGCTGGCCACTGGATCGCTGGCAGCGGCTGTTCGTGGCCCACCCGCTGCTGCGCATCGTGGGGCGCAGCCTGATCTGGCGCGCAGAGGATGCGCCGGGCCTGGCGCGCACCAGCTTCCGCCTGGCCGAGGATTTCTCGCTGGTCGATGTGGAGGATGAAACCGTGGCCCTGCCGGCTGGCTGCAGCATCAGCCTCTGGCACCCGGCCACGGCCCAGCCCGGCGAGCGCGAGGCCTGGCAGGCCTACATGGCCGACTATGAGCTGGAGCCCCTGGTCGACCAGCTGGGCGCCTGCGCCGAGCAGCCCGCGCCAAGCCAGTTCAAGAACGGCATGCTGCTGCCGCCCGCGCCGATCACGCTGGCGCAGGAGCAGCTCGGCGCCATGCTCAAGAAGTTCGGCTACCGGCCCGGCCCCGTGGGCGATGGCCCCAGCATCAACGAGCATGTGTGGCGCCTGCCCGCGCTGGAGCTGAGCCTGGAGCTGTCGCACGGCTATTTCCCGCCCTACCTGGACCTGGGCCTGCCCGTGGCCGTGGAAGGCCTGCGCGTGCACGACCTGAGCAAGGGTTACGGGGCCAGCGCCGACCCGGCGCGGCTGCCCAAGCCGCTGCTGGCCACGCTGCAAGGCCAGTGGCTGGCCCTGGCGGCCAAGGCGGCTGCCTGAGCCCTTGTCTTTGTGAACCTTTGCTCCCTGAAACGTTGGCCGGCCGACCGCCCATCACCGAAGACTCCACAGACCATGAGCAACAACGAGACAGCAGCGCTTCCCCTGCAGGCTTTGTACGAACTGCACACGGCCGCGCCGGCCGGGCGCGAGGGCATGCCGGCCTTTGCCGCCGAACTGGCAAAGCGCCTGGCCCAGGGGCGCGATGCCGAGGTGGCGGACTTCCTGCGCGACAGCAGCAGCCTGTGCCAGGAACGGCTGCACCAGTTGCCCGGCGAGCATGCGCCCTGGCAGCGCGACCACGCGCTGTGGCTGGCGCTGGCGCGCATCAGCCTTCCGCTGGGACAGTTCTATGGGGGAAACTCGGGTGTGCCCCGGCGCAGTGCCGAGCTGACCGCGGAGCTGACGGCACTGGCCCGCGCCTGGCTGGATGACTGGGGCAGCCGCACCCACCAGCCCTGGAGATTGCGCGATGGCTACGACCTCGTGCTCAGGCAGGTGTTTGGCGTGCTGGGTCATGAAGGCATGTCCAGTGCCGAGATCATCGGCCTGCTGCGCTGGGCGCGGGAACTGAGCGCAAAGGCCGGCATTGCGCCCGGCGCGCAGTACTACTGCCACTGGCAGCACCTGCTGCACCAACTGCCCGAGCCCGAACTGCTGGCCATGGCCATCGAGGACGGCGGCGGCCAGCTCAGCCGCGACATCGTCCAACGCCAGCTGCCGCTGCAGCGCACGCGGCCTGCAGCGCAGCGCTGGGCGCTGTGGCGGGATTTTTTTGCGCAATTCCCCGCCGTGCTTGACCAGCTGCGCCTGCCCGAGCCCGTGCTGATCGCATCGCGCTGGGAGACGGCCGATGCCGCGCGCCGCGACCTGCTGGCCCAGGACCTGTTCAAGGCCTTGTGCTTTGCCTCGGACGATGACTGGCCGCATGACCGTGCCCTGGTGGAGTGCATGCTGCAGACCGACGCTGCGCCCCTGGCAGCCTGGTTCAAGCAACTGGGCCACCTGGCGATCAATCCCGCCGTGGCGCAGCGGCTGTGGGAAGCCCGGTGGCCGGCCCTGCTGCCGCTGCTATTGCCGGCCTGCGCAGACGGGTGCAAGCACGAATCCGACCGCGCCGGCTACGCCCCGGTGGCCGAGACCTTGCTGGCCGATCGCCCTGGCGACCTGGCCCGGCTGGCCGCCGGCCCGCTCACGCACCTGCTGCCCGCGCTGCGCGTGGACACGCTGCAGCGGCTGCTGCCGCAACTGGGCAAGGCCGCCTCCGGCAGTGCCTCCAAGGGTTTGCGTGCGGCGCTGGCACAGGCGCTGTCTGCCTTGCCCGTGGATGCGCCCCAGGCCGCCGGCTGGCTGGCCAAGCCCAACAAGAACCTGGTGCTGGCCTACCGCGATGTGCTGGTGGCCCATCCTGATCCGGCGTCTGGCAGCCTGCTGTCGGCACTGCTGTCCGGTGGATTGCTGGACGTGGCCGAGCAAGGCCCGGTGCAGGCGCGACTGAAGGATCTGGGTGCCGCAGCCCCGGTTGCGGACGCAGCCGGGTCACCTGGCGGCGAGGCCATGCCAGCGGGCAGCGATGCCGGCTCCCTGGCAGAGCTTGAAGCCCAGGCCGCCAGCCTGCAGCGCCTGTCGCCCGTCATTGCCGCGCTGGACCAGCCGGCGCTGCTGGACCTGCTCGCACCCCTGTCGGCCCAGGCCGCGCGCGCGCTGCTGCACCTGGCGGCCACCAGCCCGCAGGAGCT
>NZ_JTKZ01000518.1:0-3351 GCF_000799035.1 Delftia sp. ZNC0008 | reverse complement strand
GTGCCCTTCGCGGCCGGCGGCACCACCGACCTGATCGCGCGCATCGTGGCCGAGCCGCTGGGCCGCGCCCTGGGCCAGCCCGTGGTGGTCGAGAACAAGGGCGGCGGCGGCGGCAGCATCGGCGCGGCCGAGACGGCGCGCGCCCAGTCCGACGGCTACAGCCTGGGCATTGCCACCGTGTCCACCACGGCCACCAACCCGGCGATCAACCCCAAGATCCCGTACAACGTGCTGACCGACTTCACGCCCATCGTGAACATCGCGGCCACGCCCAACATCATTGCGGCCCACCCCAAGTTCGCGGGCAAGAACTACCAGGAGTTCCTGGCCGAGGTGAAGAAGAACCCCGGCAAGTACTCCTACGCCTCGCCTGGCAACGGCAGCATCACCCATCTGATGATGGAGATGTTCAAGCTGTCCACGGGCACCGACATCACCCACGTGCCCTACCGTGGCAGCGGCCCCGCGCTGAACGACGCCGTGGCCGGCCAGGTTCCGCTGATCTTCGACAACCTGCCCTCCGCCCTGGGCTTCGTCAAGGAAAAGCGCCTGGTGCCCATCGTGGTGGCCGCGCCTCAGCGCCTGGCAGCGCTGCCCGATGTGCCCACCTTCAAGGAAGTGGGCCTGGCCCCCGTCAACCGCATGGCCTACTACGGCATCGTCGGCCCCAAGAACCTGCCGCGCGACATCGTGGACAAGGTCAATGCCGCCACGCGCAAGGTGCTGCAGGACCCCGCCATCAAGAAGCGCATCGAGGAAACCGGCTCGCTGATCGTGGCCGACACACCCGAGCATTTCTTTGAAGAGATCAAGGCCGAACTGGCGGTCTACAAGGACGTGGTGCAAAAGCAGAACCTGACGATGGATTGAGCCTGCGCGTCTCCACCGACCATCCCCGCCACGGCGGGGATTTTTGTTGGAGGGCTCGAAGGCGGGAGCCGCCAAGCGACATCCCAGCAACCTGCCTGCCTACCTGTCTTCTGCCCTGCGAGATACAATGTATCTCACCCATTTTTGCAGAAGCACACCATGGCAACCACCACCATGATCCACGTGCGCGTGGATGAAGAGATCAAGGCACAGGCCGCCGAAACCCTGGCCGGCATGGGCTTGACGGTGTCGGATGCCGTACGTGTCTTCCTGATGCGCGTGGTGGCCGACCAGCAATTGCCCTTCGACCTCAGGGCACCCAACGCCGAGACGCGCGCAGCCATGCAGGAGGCACGCGCCATGCGCAAGGGACGCTTTGCCACCGCGGACGATTTGCTCCATGACCTCGAAAAAGGCAGCGAGCAGTAAGCGCGCAGTCCTTCCCCGCGCATCGGACCGGACCAAGGCTTTCGCCAAGGACTGGGTCCGGCTGTCGCATTCCGGCCGCCATGACATGAAGCGGTTGAAGGAGGCCATGCTGCTGCTGATTGCCAACGACGCCCCCCTGGAGCCTCAGTGGCTTGACCATGCCCTCACCGGCGACTGGGCCGATCACAGGGAGTGCCACGTGGGGGGCGATTTCCTGCTGATCTACCGGCTCGATGGCCAGGGCGCCAACGAATCGATCATTTTCGTGCGAGCCGGCACGCACGCCGAGCTGTTCGACTAAGACACGCCCAGCAACGCCTCGCACACCTCACACAGGCGCCCGGCCAGACGTCGACCCGGCGCCGACAACTGGGCCCGCACGTGCAGTGCCACTTCCACATCAGGCACGGGGGCGAAGCCGGCCATGCCGTCGAGCAGGCGGTGGCCGGGCCCAACCAGCCGGCGCGGCAGCAGGCTGATGCCCAGGCCCTGCTCCACGGCGGCTTCCAGGCTGGCCAGGCTGGCGCTCACATAGGCCAGGCGCCAGCGCCGGCCGGCGGCATCCAGCGCATGCGTCATCTCGCTGCGGTACAGGCCGCCCTGCGGAAATACCACCAGAGGCAAGGGATCCATCCCGTGGCAGGGATGCCGCGCACTGTCTATCCAGGCCAGCGGTTCAGGCCAGCGCGCCATGCCGGGCGTGCTGCCGCTGCGCTGCTTGACGATGGCCAGGTCCAGCTCGCCGGACTGGAACTGCTGCCATATCGCCTGCGACAGCCCGCTGGTCAGCTCCAGGCGCAACTGCGGCTGGCTGCGCGCCAGCGCGCCCAAGGCGGGCATCAAGGCATTGCCGGCAAAGTCCTCTGGTACGCCGATGCGCAGCACGGCTTCGGTGGCGCCAGCCAACTGCTCCACGGCCTCGTCCATGAGCGCGAGGATGCGTTGCGCATAGGCCAGCAGGCGCTCTCCTTCCAGCGTGCATTCCACATGGCGCCCGCTGCGGTCCAGCAGCGTGCAGCCCATTTGCTCCTCCAGCCTGCGGATCTGCTGGCTGACCGTGGACTGGGTCAGGTGCACGCCCTGCGCCGCGCGCGTGAAGCTGCCGGTTTCGGCCACGGCGCAGAAGCTGCGCAGCAGGGTGGGGTCTATGGAAGAGGGCTGCATGGGGCTTGGGCGAATTTCAGTGGCTTTGTCACTGCCTGGCATTTGATCATTTAATTTTCCAATTGATGGCCCCCGTCCTAGACTGCGGCCTCAGCTCCCGATTGCCCAGCCATCCCCATGCAAGAACAAGAACACATCCGCCTGCTGCGCCATGCCGTGCAGCTGGCGCACGACAACCGCCTGCGGGGCGGCCGGCCCTTCGGCGCCCTGCTCGCGCGCGAGGGGCAGATCCTGTCCACGGGCGTCAACGAGATCGTGCAAAGCCATGACCCCAGCGCCCACGCAGAAATGCAGGCGCTGCGCGCGGGCACGCGCGCCCAGGCCAACGTCAGCCTGGCCGGCTGCACCATCTACGCCAGCGGCCACCCCTGCCCCATGTGCCTGGCGGCGCTGGTGATGGCCGGGGCCGAGCAGGTCTTCTTCGCCTTCGACAACGCGGATGCCCAGCCGTATGGTCTGTCCAGCGAGGGCGCCTACCAGCGGCTGCGCATGCCGCTGCAGCCGCCACCGCTGCCCCTGACGCGGCTGGACACGGGCATCACGGCGGCCCAGCTGTACGGCAACGTCCCCTGGGCCTGAAGCCATGTCGTCCATTGCGCCTGCGCACACCGAGACCCCTGCCGCGGCACACGCCATTCCAACGGCGCTGTGGCTGGCCACCGTCGTGCTGGTCACGCTGAACCTGCGCCCGTTTCTCACGGCCATCGGCCCGCTGGGACCGCAGATCCAGTCCGCCACCGGCATGGATCTGTCCACGCTGTCCTGGCTGACCCTGCTGCCCATGGCGTTGATGGGCGTGGGCGCCTGGCTGGCCCCGGCCGCGCTGCGGCGCCTGGGTCCGCGCCGCGCCGTGGTCGGCTCCTTGGCGGTGATTGCGCTGGGACGCGG
>NZ_JTKZ01000648.1:0-828 GCF_000799035.1 Delftia sp. ZNC0008 | reverse complement strand
AGCGCCGTCCAGGGCATGGCCAGCAGTTCGCTGCAGTGCAGCGGCTGGCCCGGCTGCGCCAGCGGCTGGGGCACCAGCTGGCGCGCCAGGGTATTGCTGCCCGCCACATGCCCTTCGGCGTCCACGGCCAGCAGGCCTTCGCCCTCCTGTCCCAGAGGCCCGCCGGGCCAGTTCAGGTGCAGCAGCAGCGCGTGGGGCAGGGCGCGCAGCAGCCGGTCCTCGATGGCGCGGGCGCAGCGCAGCGCCAGGTGCATCAGCTCGGGCCGCTCGGGCACGTCCACGCCCGTGATGTCCAGCATGCCCAGGCAGCGGCCGTCCGGGGCGTACAGCGGTGCGCCCGCGCAGCTGTAGTGGCGGTTGGCCTCGAAGAAATGCTCGGCCCGGTGCAGCCAGACGGGGCCGTGCTCGGCCAGGGCCGCACCGATGGCGGTGGTGCCCACGCCCTGCTCGGACAGGTCCACGCCCACACGGGCGATGGCCTGCACGCGGATGTCGCTGCGGTCCAGCGGCCCCTGCACGTCCAGCACGGTGCCGTGCGCATCGGTCAGCAGGCTGAAGTAGCGCATGGCGCCCACGGCGCCCACCAGCTGGGTCATCACGGGGTGCGCCGCCTGCAGCAGCGCCTCGTGGCCGTCACGTGCCTGGCGCAGCGCATGCGGCCCCAGCGCTTCGTAGACCACGCGCTCGCCCGGGCGGCGGCCTGCCGCCAGGCAGCGCTGCCAGGAGCGCCACAGCCAGGGCGCGATGCCGGCAGGGGGGGCGGGCAGAGTGGCAGGCGGCATGCCGGCCAGCGCCTGCTCGCCGAAGGCCAGGCTGCGGGCCCGGGCG
>NZ_JTKZ01000696.1:0-3050 GCF_000799035.1 Delftia sp. ZNC0008 | reverse complement strand
CCGCGTCCTCCTGCGTCTCGCTGACGGCCAGGCAGGCGATGCCGGCCACGATGAACAGGCAGCCGATGATCTGGGGCATGCCTATGCGCTCGTCGAACAGCCAGTACGACAGCGCCAGCACGGAAAGAATCTCCAGATGCGATGCCGCAAAGGCCGGGCCGATGGGCGCGCGCTTGAGCAAGGTCATCCACGAGAAAAAGGCGCCGATGTAGCCCACGAAGGCGCCATAGATCCAGGGCTGGCCGAACACGCGCGCCAGCCAGGCCGTGGAGAACTCCAGCGGCAGCGCCGCATTGCCGGCCTGCTTGAAGCTCAGCTGGGCCAGCGTGTCGAAGGCCATGAGCACCAGAAAGCCAATGAAATAGAAACGTTTCATCTCAGTTATTCACGGGGCTGCGCGCCGCCCGCATCGTATGAAACTGGCGAGCCCCAAAGCCAGGGACACCGAGGAAGGGCCGCCCCGCACCGAGGGTGTCGTCCCCCTCCCGCGAAGCGAGAGAGGGGGAAGGCGCGAAGCGACTCAGGGGGTGCTGTTTCATCTCAATGCAGGCCCACGATGGCGACGCCTATGGACACCAGAACGATGCCTGCCACCCGCATGGGTGCCAGCTTCTCGGCAAACAGCAGCCGGCCCGCGATCATGATGGCCACGATGTTGATGGAGCCCAGCAGCACGCCCTCGGACAGCGGCACCAGCGAGAGAAAGGCCAGCCACAGCACGAACTCGGCCACATAGCAGCCCACGCCCAGCCACAGCCAGGGCCTGGAGGCCATGAAGCGCCAGCGCGCCAGGCCGTCGAGGTCACCGGGCTGGCTGGCAGCGGCCTTGAAGGCCAGCTGGCCGCCGCTGTCCACCAGCACGTTCAGCACCCACAGCGTGATGACCAGCGGCGAGAGATCACTGCCCATGCGGTGCAGCCTCCACAGCCCGGCCTTCGCGGGGGGCGGCGCCGCTGGCGATGCGCGCCACGAACTCGGTGGTGCGCGCGATCACGGTGCGGCGGTCGCGGTCGATGGTGACCATGTGGTAGCTGTTGTCCAGCAGCACCAGCTCGACATGGGCCTGGCTGGCGCCGTGCACGATGTCGTGGGCGTTGGCCACCGACGAGATGTCGTCGTTGCGCGCATGGATGACCAGGCAGGGCGAGCGCAGCTGGGGCAGGCGCGCCAGCACATGGGCCGAGAGGCGGCGCAGCTCGATGATGGACCACCAGGGATTGCCCGGCAGGCCGGCCGCCGCGCTGTCGCCCGAGTGCATCTGCTCGACCACGCGTGCGCGCAGCGCCTCGTCCTTGATGCCGTAGGGCGGCTGCTCCATGAACACGCTGCGGCGGCCAATGCCCAGCGCGCGGAACAGCGGCAGCAAAAAGGCCAGGCGCGTGTAGAAGGGGATGCTCCAGCCGTCGTAGCGGAAGGTGGTGGACAGGGCGCAGACGCCGTCCACCTTGTCGGGATGACGCTGGGCCACGGCCAGCGAGAGCACGGCGCCCATGGACAGGCCGCCGACCACCACATGGTCCACATGCTGCGACAGCCGCTGCAGGCCGCCTTCCACGCTGGCCAGCCAGTCGGTCCAGCGCGTGTCCACGAGATCTTCCATGCTGCCGCAATGGCCGGCCAGCTGGACCGCATAGACGGTGAAGCCCTGCTTGTTCAGCCCCTTGGCCAGCAGGCGCATCTCGGCCGGCGTGCCCGTGAGCCCGTGCACCAGCAGCACGCCGGTGCGCGCGGCAGCGCCCGTGCCGGGCATGACGAATTCATGCTCGGTCACGCAGACGCTGTCCAGCCCCGTGGCAGGCTCGCTGCGCTGAACCAGGGAGAGCCCATCACTCAAATTCATGTCAATTTTCCATGACGCTGCGCGTCGCCCTCTGTCCATGAAAATGGCGTGCCCCGAAGCCAGAGACACCAAGGAAGGGCCTGGGCCGGCCGCGCCGCCCCGCACCGAAGGTGTCGTCCCCCTTGGGGGGCGCCGTGCAACGGGAAGGAGCGAAGCGACTCAGGGGGTGGTATGTCATGCCAGCGCCTCCAGGCCCAGGACGACCTTGTCGAGCAAGGCCGTGGCCTGCTCGAAATGCTCGAAGGGCGCATGGGCGATGCCCCGGCTTTCGCAGTGGGCGATCAGCTTGTACTTGGCCAGCACGAAGTCGGCGCGGCCCGAGACGCAGAAGTCCGAGGTGCTGTCGCCCACATAGAGCACGCGGCCATGCTGGGCCTGCTGCTCGGCCAGGCGCTCGCACTTGCAGTTGCCGCTGGCGCGCGCGCACTGCGCGCTGGCCCAGGGCGAGTCCAGGCGCCAGCTGCGCTCGCCGGTCGGCACCAGACGGTTGGCGATGACCTGCAGATGGCCCAGGCCATGGCGCTCCAGCACATGGCGTATGGCGTAGTCGATGCCGTCGCTGACCACCTGCACCACCATGCCGTGGGCCTGGGCGGCCGCCACGAAGCCGGCAAAGCCGGGATCGATCTCGATGGTGTCCAGGTGGGCGCGCAGCTCGGCCTCGTCCATGTCCAGCAGCGCGACCTGGCCCTTCATGCATTCGCGCGAGCCGATCTCGCCGCGCTCCCAGGCGTCTTCCAGCTCCTGCCAGCCGGGCTTGCCGAAGCGGTTGAGCAGGGTGTCGGTCACGTCCAGCAGGCTGATCGTGCCGTCGAAATCGCTTTGCACCATCCAGCCGGGCGCGGCGGTGTCCAGATACAGGGGAATGCGCTTATTCATGGAACTGCACCCTTACGTTTTGGCCCACGCGCACGGCGGCGGCGGGAGCTTGCTCGAAGACCAGCACACATTCGATGACACGCACCGGCCCGCGCTGCTGGTCGTCCTGCAGCCGCGCCGTGCCATAGACGGGGCTGATGCGCAGCACGCGTGCCGAAGGCAGCTGCTGCTGTGCGAAGCCATCGGCATCCAGCGTCACCGTGGCCCGCATGCCTTCGCGCACGGCGGCGGCGAAGCTTTCGTTGATTTCGGCGCGCACCTGCAGCGGGCGCTGCGGCAGCAGCACCACGGCCGGCGTGCCGGGCACGGCCTGGCTGCCCGCGTGGGTGGC
>NZ_JTKZ01000327.1:0-5494 GCF_000799035.1 Delftia sp. ZNC0008 | reverse complement strand
GGGCCGGGCGCGCGGCGCCTGCCGGAGCAGGGGTTGCACCGGCTGTACCGGCCGCACCAGTTGCAGAAGGCAGGGCGGCCGATGCGCGTGCGGGCACAGCGCCTTTGGGAGCGGCAGGCGCCAGATGCGGACGGGGCGCCGCCGGTGTTTGGCGGGGCGCTGCCACGGCGGCGGCGTGGCTGACACCGCGGCTGCTGCCCAGCATGCCGGTGGACGGCGAGAGCTTGAACACGCTCACCACCTCGGCCAGCGCCTTGGCCTGGGCCTGCAGGGCGCCGGTGGCCGCCGCCGATTCCTCGACCAGGGCCGCGTTCTGCTGGGTCATCTGGTCCATCTGCGTGACGGCCTGGTTGACCTGCTCGATACCGGCCGTCTGCTCATGGCTGGCGGCCGAGATCTCGCCCATGATGTCGGTCACGCGGCGCACGCTGGCCACGATCTCTTCCATGGTCTTGCCGGCCGAGTCGACCTGGGCGCTGCCTTCCTCGACCTTGCCCACCGAGTCGTCGATGAGCTGCTTGATCTCCTTGGCGGCGGCGGCCGATCGCTGGGCCAGGGTGCGCACTTCCGAGGCGACGACGGCAAAGCCCCGGCCCTGGTCACCGGCGCGGGCCGCTTCCACGGCGGCATTCAGCGCGAGGATGTTGGTCTGGAAGGCGATGGAGTCGATGACGCCGATGATGTCCACGATCTTGCGCGAGGCATCGTTGATGGCGGACATGGTCTGCACCACCTGGGCGACGGCCGAGCCGCCGCGCACGGCGACCTGGGAGGCGGCGGCGGCCAGCTGGTTGGCCTGCTGGGCGTTGGCGCCGTTTTGCTTGACGGTGGAGGTCAGCTCCTCCATGGAGGCGGCGGTCTGCTCCAGCGAGCTGGCCTGTTCCTCGGTGCGGGCCGACAGGTCCTGGTTGCCCGAGGCGATCTGGCCGCTGGCCGTGGCGATGGAGTCCGTTCCCTGGCGCACCTGGCCGACGATGCGCTGCAGGCTTTCGTTCATGTGCTGCAGGGCCAGCAGCAGCTGGCCGGTCTCGTCCTTGCCATGCACCTCGATGCGGCTGCCCAGGTCGCCTGCGGCCACGGCCTGCGCCAGGCTCACGGCCTGCTGCAGGGGGCGTGCCACGCTGCGGGCGATCAGCAGCGCCATGCCCAGGCCGAAGAGGACGGCCCCCGCCAGCAGGGCGATCACCCACCAGCGCGCGGCGGTGAAGATGTCGTCGCCTGCCTGGTTGGCATCCTCGATGCCCTGGGCGTTGATCTTGAGCAGTTCGTCCAGCTTGGTGTTGATGGCACGGCTGGTCTTGACCGAATCGCCGCGCAGCACCTCGGACGCCTCGTCGGTGCGCAGGGCGTGGGACAGGTCCACGATCCTTGCCGTGTGCTGCGCGTACTGGCCCAGGTCGTCCTTGATGCCGGCCATCAGCTCGCGCTCACGCGCGGTGTTGGCATAGCGTTCGAAGGCCTGCTGGTTCTTGAGCAGCTCGGACCACAGTGCCGGCATGCTCTTGTCGTAGACGGCCATCTCTTCCATCGAGGTGGCCAGCACATGCTGCATGGTCTGCGAGCGGTAGCGCTGCAGCTGATAGCGCATCTCCATGATCACGCGCTCGGCGGGCATCCAGTGGTGCGCCAGGTCGGTGGCCGTGCGGTTGACACGGTCCAGCTGTACCACGGAGAACAGGCCCAGGCCGGCGGTCAGCAGCAGCAGGGCGATGAAAGAGGCCAGCAGCTTGTGGGCCAGCTTCAGATTGCGGAAAAACATCATGGTGGGGAGTGCCGTACGGCGAGAAGCGAAAGCGGGTGAGCGGCGGTGGCTGCGAATCGAGGGGATGCGGTGGCGATCTGTGGCGACCAGCGGGGCCGACACTCAGCCGCCGCCATGCCGCAGATATCGGTCACTTGCCGGCGAGGCTTAGAGAAAAATAGGTCCAGTCCGAATATTTATTGCGGATTGTTACTTTTTCCGGCCAAGGTCTCCGCGCGCATGGCCTGGTCCGCTCACATGCCCGTTCACATGTCCGCTCACACGTCCGCTCACACGTCCGTCGCCACGCCGGCTTGCAGGCTCGATGCCTGCAGCCACCGTTCCAGATCAGCGGCCGGCAGCGGGCGAGAGAACAGATAGCCCTGTGCCACCGGATAGCCCTGTTCGCGCAGGATGGTGTTCTGCGCTGCCGTCTCCACGCCCTCGGCCACCACGGTCAGGTGCAGGCTGCGGCCTATGCCCAGGATGGCGTTGCTCAGCGCCTGGGCGGCCTCGTCGTGCTCCAGGTCGGCGACGAAGCTGCGGTCCAGCTTGAGCTCGCTGACGGGCAGGCGCCGCAGGTAGCTGAGGCTGGAGTAGCCCGTGCCGAAGTCGTCCATGGACAGGCGCACCCCCTGGGAATGCACGGCCTGCAGCGTGCGCATGGTGCCCGGGTTGGTGTCCAGCAGCAGGCTTTCGGTGATCTCCAGCGTGAGGTCCTGCGGCTTGAGCGCGTTGTGCTCCAGGGTGTCGGCAATCATGTGCGGCAGGTCCAGGTTGTGAAAGCTGGTGGGCGAGAGGTTGACCGACATGGCCGGCACGTCGATGCCCCGGCTGCGCCACTCGCCCAGCTGGCGGCAGGCCTCGCGCAGTGCCCAGGTGCCCAGCTCGCCGATCAGGCCGCATTCCTCGGCCAGCGGAATGAAGCGTGCGGGCGAGATCTCGCCGAATTCCGCATGGCTCCAGCGCGCCAGGGCCTCCACGCCGTAGAGGCGCCCGTCCTTCAGGTCGAGCTGGGGCTGGTAGTGCAGGCGCAGGCCGCCGCTGCGCAGGGCGTCGCGCAGCGCCGTCTCCAGCACCAGGCGTTCCTGGGCCAGGCGGTTCATCTCGGGGCTGAAGAAGCTGTAGAGCCCGCGCCCGCCCGACTTGGCCTGGTACATGGCCATGTCGGCGCGGTGCAGCAGGGTCTCCATGTCGCGCCCGTCGGCGGGAAACACGGCAATGCCGCAACTGGCCGTGCTGGCCAGGGACACGTCGTCGATCATGCAGGGCTCGCCAAGTGCCGACTGCAGCCGCTCTATCACCTCGGCCGCCTGCGCACCGCCGCAGTGTGGCAGCACGATGACGAACTCGTCGCCCGACAGCCGCCCGGCAATGTCACCCGTGCGCAGCTCCGCCTGAATGCGCTGGGCCACGCTGCACAGCAGCCGGTCGCCGGCCGGGTGGCCCAGCGAGTCGTTGACCTGCTTGAAACGGTCCAGGTCGATGAAGACCACGGCCAGCTCGTGGCCCTCGTGCGAAGCCACGGACAGCGCCTGCTCGGCCTGGGCCAGCAGCAGGCTGCGGTTGGGCAGCGTGGTCAGCCCGTCGTAGAACGCCAACTGGCGGATGCGCCGGCGCGCCTGTTCGCGCTCCAGCGCCAGGGCGCACAGGTCGGTGCAGGCCTCCACCAGGCGCTGGTGGAAGGGATCGGGGCCGGGCCGGTCGAAATGGCGGTAGTAGAAGGCAAAGGTGCCGGCCACGCCGCCCTGCAGCCCGCAGATGGGCGTGGACCAGCAGGCCGTATACCCCAGCGGCAGGATGAGGTGCTTGTAGTCGGCCCACAGCGGGTCGGTGGCGATGTCGCCCACCAGCACGGGCCGGTTGTGGAAGGCCGCCGCGCCGCAGGAGCCGACATTGGGGCCGATGGGCACGCCGTCCAGCGCCGCCGAATAGGAGGCCGGCAGGCTGGGCGCGGCCAGCGGATGCAGGCGATTCTGGTCATCGACTTCCAGCACCGACACCGCGATATCGGGCGCAATGCGCTCGACCTCGCGGCACACCAGGTCCAGCACCTCGGTCAGCGGCTGGTCGCGGGCCATGGCCTCCAGGGCGCGCCGCTGCAGCACCTCGTGCATCTTGGCCTCGGTGATGTCGGTGATCACGGTCACCGTGGTGTGGAGGCGGCCGTCGGGGCCCATGACGGGATTGGCCTGGGCGCTGACCCAATACCGCTCGCCGTCCTTGCCGACGAGGATCTCCTCGCGGTACACCGGCTTGCCTGCGTCCAGTTCGGCGCGGTAGGCGGCCGTGAATTCGGGCGAGGCATGGGGCACCAGCAGGGCGATGGGCGCACGGCCCACGACCTCTTCGCTGCTCCAGCCGAACATGCGGGTGAAGCCTGCGTTGACATAGGAGATGGTCCAGTTGCCGTCGGCGATCACCACGGCCGCGTCGGTGGCGTCTGCCACCAGGGACAGGCGCCGCATGTGCTCCTGCCGCCGGCGGTCGGCCAGCATGCGGGCCGAGACATCGGTGGCAATGCACAGCACATGGCTGAGGGCGCCGGCCGCATCGAGCACGGGCGCATAGGTGGCCTCCAGCCAGCAGGTGCTTCCGTCGCGGCGCCGGTGCTCTCCCACGCGCGAAACCGTCTCGCCCGCGCCCCAGCGCTGGCGCCACTGACCGTAGGCGGCCGGGTCGGCCTGGGCCTGCGTGCACAGATCGCTGTGAAGCAGACCTTCAGCGCCCGTGGCCGGATAGCCGAGGATGGCCTCGTAGTTGGCATTGGCGCGCATCAGCCGGCCTTCGGGCGTGAATTCCGCCAGCGCCATGGCCTTGTCCAGCGTGCTCCACAGCGCCTGTTGTCCTGCCGTGCCTGCTACCCGCGTTTCGAACATGGTTCGCTCTCCTGATGGATGCTGAGCTGATGATTGATTGTTTCTAAATGATACCGATCCGGCGCAGCAGCTGGATGTCAGCCACTCTGGTCGCACTTGCTCCCACTGTTCGCCTTTGGATGGTCCGCCTGATGGCACTCTTAAGCAAGTGATTCCGCTGGTTACAATGATTTGAGAATGATTCTTGTTTGATGGTGGCTCCCGCCTTCAAGCCATCGGGTCCTACCATGCCATCCGCCCCAGCCTCCACCCCCCAGCACCGAGAAGCCGCCTCCCTGTACACCGCCCACCATGGCTGGCTGCAGGGCTGGCTGCGTCGCAGGCTGGGCAACGGGGCGGATGCGGCGGACCTGGCGCAGGACACCTTCGTGCGCATCCTGGGCGTGCGCGACCTGGCCGGTGTGCAGGAGCCGCGTGCCTACCTGACCACGGTAGCCAAGGGCGTGCTCGTCAACTGGTACAAGCGCCAGGCGCTGGAGCGCGCCTACCTCGAAGCCCTGGCCGCCTTGCCCGAGCCTGTGGCGCCTTCGCCCGAGCAGCGCGCCCTGGTACTGGAGACCCTGCACGAGATAGACGCCATGCTGGACGCGCTGCCGCCCATCGTGCGGCGCACGTTTTTGCTGTCCCAGCTGGACGGCATGAAGTACGAGGACATCGCGCAGCAGCTGGAGGTCTCGCTCACCAGCGTCAAGCGCTACATGGCCCAGGCGTTTCGCCAATGCCTGGTGGCAATGGCGTGATGGAGACGCCCCTGCAAGCGCGCGTGCTCGACGAGGCCGCCGAATGGCTGATGCGCCTGCACGACAGCGGCGCCACCGATGCCGACCGCGCCGCCTGCGAACGCTGGCGCCAGGCCGACCCCCAGCATACGCGG
>NZ_JTKZ01000746.1:0-6299 GCF_000799035.1 Delftia sp. ZNC0008 | reverse complement strand
ATGCCCACGATCTCGCCCCGGAAGGGCACCAGGTTCAGGTAGGCCTCCAGGATCTGGTCCTTGCGCCAGCGCCGGTCCAGCACCTGGGCCGACACGGTCTGGCCCAGTTTCTGCACCACGCTGCGCCCGCCCGGGCCCTGGCGCCAGTCACCGTCGAGCAGCCCCGCCAACTGCATGGTGATGGTGCTGGCGCCGCGCGTGCGCTGGTTCCAGAGGTTGCCCCAGGCGGCGGAGGACACGGCGGCCCAGTCCACGCCGCTGTGCTCATAGAAGCGCTTGTCCTCGCTGAGCACCAGGGCCGTGCGCAGCGCGGGCGAGATGTCGGCCAGGGCCACCCAGTCGCCACGGCGCACGCTGGCGTCGGTGCGCTGGCGCTGCAGCACCTCGCCCTCGCGCGAGAGCAGTTCGGTCTCGGAGGAGCGGTGGCCTTCGCGGACCTCGGAAAAGCTGGGCAGCGCCTGAGCGGCACCGGCCGCCGCGAACAGCAGCGCGGCCGCCAGGGCCGCGCGGGGAAGACGCATGAAGGGAGAAGGTCGCCGGGATTCGATCATGGAGCCGGCATTGTCCGCCTTTGCACCAGCGGCTCAGGAAGAATGGCGTATGCCCTTCTTGAGCTTGAAGGACAGCAGCACCATGAGCACGCCGAAGACCACCGCATACGTGGCCAGCACCCAGAGCATGGCCATCATGCCCGCGCCCGGCTGGGCCAGCACGAAGGCGCCGAACAGCACGGACAGCACGCCGCCCAGGATCAGCAGCCACTCGCCCGTGATCTCCTTGCGCAGTCGCACGGCGGCCACGATCTGCAGCAGGCCCGTGACCAGGGCCCAGGCGCCGATGTACAGCGTCATCACCAGCGCCGTGACGCCGGGCGCGACCACGGTGAGCACGCCCACCACCACGCCGGCCAGGCCCCACAGCAGCAGCACCCACCAATGGCGCATCTGGTCGCGCCCCTGGATGGCCGAATACACGCCCAGCAAACCATCGACAAAGGTGAAGGCGCCGAAGGTCAGCACCAGCGCCGCCAGCGATACCGCCGGCTGGGCCCAGGTCAGCACGCCGAAGGCGATGGCGACCAGGCCGCGCAGCAGCAGCACCCACCAGGTGCGGTGAAGAATCGTGGACAGCGGATTGGGGCTCATGGATGCTCCTTCAAAACAGTCCCCATGACCTTGGAGCAGGCCCGCCACCCTGTCTGTAGGCCGAGGCCGGCTTGGCGGCGGACCCTGACCTGGATCAATCCAGCTGCAGCAGCACGGGCTGGTGGTCCGAGAGCCTTGTGTCGCTGTCAACGGCCCAGCCACGCACATGGCCGCGCAGGCTGTCGCTGACCCAGGCGAAATCGCAGGCGCCGGGCTCGGGGCCCCACTGGCGGTCGAACAACCGGAAGGTGGGCGGCTGGGGCTGGTCCGGGTGCAGCACGCTCCAGCTGTTGTGCCATTGGCCTGCGCTCAGGGCGCCCTGCTCGCCGGCCGCCCAGGGGGCGGACAGGCCGGCGTATTCGTCCTCGTGCGGCTCGAAGTTGAAGTCGCCGCAGAGCACGGCATGCGGCGTGTGCGGCTTGGTCTGCTGGGGCGAGCCGTCGCTGGCGGGCTGGGGCGGCGCCTCGGCCTGGCCCAGGGCCTCGATCTGCAGGAAACGCAGCGCCAGCGCCTGGGCCATGCGCTGGCGGCGCGAGAAATATTCGAGGTGGGTGCTCATCACGCGCACGGGGCCCAGTGCGGCATCCATCACGGTCACTGCCGTGCAGCAGCGCGGCATGCTGCGCACGCCGCCATCGTGCGGATACGGCAGGCGGTGGTGGGCCACCTGCAGAGCAGGCAGGCGCGTGGCCACCAGGTTGCCGAAGCGCTGCCGGCCCACGGCCGTGAATTCGTCCACGGCCGCGCCGAAGAAGACCTTCCAGCCTTCGGGAAGGGCCTGGCGGATCTGCTCCACCTGGTCGCCGGGCGCGCCCTGCAGGCCCGGATAGTGGATGGCGATTTCCTGCAGGCACAGCACGTCGATATCGGCCATGGACAGCGCATGCGCCACGATGCGCTCCGGGTCCATGCGGCCGTCCAGGCCCAGGCACCATTGGGTGTTCCAGGTGAGGATCTGCATCATGCGGACAGCGGCTCGCGCAGCTGGAACAGGTTGCCTTCGGGGTCCATGGCGTTGCACACGCGAAAGCCCGGGCCCAGCCAGGACTGCTCCCACAGCTGGCCGCCATGGGCGATGACCAGGGGGCGCACGGCCGCAAAGCTTTTCACGGTGGCAAAGAACTTGATGGCCACGTTCTCGCGCGGCTGGGGTGGCTCGGTGATGGTGATGTGCCGCGCAATCGCCTCGGGAATGGCGTGCAGCACCAGTTGCAGGTCCGGCGACTGCAGCACCATGAGCTCGCTCGTGTGGTGCAGCATGCGCATGGCCAGCACCTCCATGTAGAACAGCGCCAGCCTGTCGGGCTGCTTGGCGTAGATGAACAGGCCGGCGCTAGCGGGTCCGGACATGGTGAACCTCGGCATTGAAAGCAGGGAAGAGTGACTTTAGCACCGCCGTCACTTGATTCCCGCACGCATGAAGCTCTGCACGAACTGGCGCTGGAACAGCACGAAGGCCACCAGCAGCGGGCCCGAACTCATCAGCGTGGCGGCCGTGATGGTGGCCCACTCCACGCCAGACTCCACGCTGGAGAACACCTGCAGCCCCACGGTAAGCGGCCGTGCCTGCACGCTGTTGGTGATGATCAGCGGCCACAGGAAGTTGTTCCAGTGAAAGCTCACCGACACCAGCGCAAACGCCAGGTACACGGGCCGCGCCAGCGGCACGTAGACGCGCCACAGGATCTGCAGGGTGCTGGCACCCTCCACCCGCGCGGCCTCGTCCAGTTCCCGGGGAATGCCCAGGAAGGTCTGGCGCAGCAAAAAGATCGCAAAGGCCGATGCGAAGTACGGCAGGCCTATGCCCAGCAGCGTATCGACGGCGCCCAGTCGCGACACGGTCTGGTAGTTCGCCACCAGCAGGATGTCCGGCATGATCATCAGCTGCACCAGCACCAGCGCAAAGGCCAGGCCCTGGCCGCGAAAGCGGTAGCGTGCAAAGGCATAGGCCGCCAGCGTGCCCAGCACCAGCTGGGCCGCCAGGATCATGGCCACCAGCACGGCCGTGTTCAGGAAATAGCGCGCAAAGGGCGCGGCCTGCCAGGCACGGCGAAAGTTCTCCAGCGTCCAGGGCGCGGCCAGGTCGAAGCGTGCCGAGTATTCGGGCGGATGGAAGGCCGTCCAGAACGCATAGGCCAGCGGCAATATCCACAGCAGGGCCAGCAGCCAGGCAGCCAGCGTGTCCAGCCAGGTGGCGCCGTACAGCGCGGGCGGCGCATGGCGCGGGGCAATGGGTGCGGCGCTCATTGGTAGTGCACCTTCTTGTCGAGCACGAAGAACTGCAGCAGCGCCACAGCCGCCAGCACCACGACCAGCACCACGGTGATGGCCGCCGCATAGCCCGTGTCCCAGAACTTGAAGCCCACTTCGTACAGGTGGTAGAGCAGCAGCGTGGAGGCGTTGTCCGGCCCGCCGCGCGTGAGGATGAAGAGATGGTCCACCAGGCGGAAGGCATTGATCACCGCGTTGACCAGCACGAACAGCGTGGTCGGCATCAGCAGCGGCCACTGCACGCGGCGCAGGAAGTACCAGCGCGAGGCGCCTTCGATGGCCGCAGCTTCCCTGAGGCTGGGGTTGAGCGTCTGCAGCGCGGCCAGGTAGAAGATCATGAAAAAGCCCGCCTCCTTCCACACCGCCACCACGGTCACGCAGGCCAGCGCCGTGGACGGGTCGCCCAGCCAGTTGTGCGCGGGAAGGCCCACTGCGCCGCGCAGCTGCTCCAGCAGCCCGTACTGCGGCGTGTAGAAGAACAGCCAGATGTTGGCCACGGCAATCATGGGCAGCACCGTGGGCGTGAAATACGCCATGCGCACGAAGGCGCGGCCGGCCAGCCTCTCGTTGACCCACAGCGCCATGGCCAGCGCCAGCGCCATGGACAGCGGAATCGTGGCCGCCGCAAACCACAGGTTGTTGCGCACGGCCTGCCAGAACACCGGGTCGTCCACCATGACGGCGTAGTTCTCCAGCCCCACCCACGGCCCCGGCTGGCCGCCGCGCGGCGTGGCATGCAGGCTGTCGATCAGCGTGGCCACGGCCGGCCAGTGCGTGAACGCCACCAGCAGCACCAGCGCCGGCAGCAGCATCAGCCAGGCATGGACGGCCTGGCGGCCGCGGACAAGGGAGGCGGGGGCGGAGCTCATGCGGTCAGCGGCACTGCGCCATCACTTGTAGCGGCGCAGGATGCGGTCGGCCTCCCTTTGCGCATCCTGCAGGGCCTGGGCCGAGGTCTTGCTGCCGTTGAGGGCGGCCTGCACGGCGTCGTTGAGCACCTTGGTCACGCGCTGGTTCTCATGCGTGGAGAACTCGGCCACCGACACGGGCAGCTGGTCGCGCGCCACCAGGGCCTGCGGGAAGTCCTGGCCGTACTTCTTGAGCGCGGGCGTGTCATAGGCGGCGGGCGAGACGGCCACGTAGCCGCTGTCCATGCTCCACTGCGCGGCCAGCGGGGGCTGGGTGACCCACTTCATGAACTGGAAGGCCGCCTCCTGCTGCTCCCTGGGCGCCTTCTTGAACAGGTAGAAGTTGCCCCCGCCCGTGGGCGAGCCCTTGCGCACATTGCCTGCGATCTGGCCCACGCCGAAGTCGAATTTGGCATTGGCACGGATATTGGTCAGGTTGCCCGTGGTGGTGACGATGATGGCGGCCTTCTTTTCCATGAAGTCCTTGGGCGTCGTGCCCCACTCCACCACGCCGGCCGGGTGCACGCCTTCCTTGACCAGGCCCACCCAGTAGTCCAGCGCCTCCACTACCTTGGGGCTGTCCAGCGTGACCTGGGTGCCGGCCTCGTTGGCCAGCAGCACGTCATTGGGCGTGGTCAGGGTCTGCAGCATCCAGTAGGCAAAGCCGGTGGACGGGATCTGGATGCCGTACTGCACGACCTTGCCGCTGGCGTCCTTCTTCGTCAGCCTGTGGGCGGCTTCCTTGAGTTCCTTCCAGTTCTGCGGCGCCTTGTTCGGGTCCAGGCCGGCTTCCTTGAAGGCTTCCTTGTTGTAGTACATGACCACGGTGGAACGCTGGAAGGGCACGCCCCAGGTCTTGCCGCCCGCCTGGCTGTTGGCCATGAAGGCCGGGTAGAAGCCTTTGAGCCAGGCCCGGTCGGCATCGGTCTTCACGAAGTCGTCGATGGGGGCGATGGCGTCCTCGTCGATCAGCGTGAACATGTCGGTGGACAGCAGCACCGAGGTGGCCGGCGGCTTGCCCGACTTGTGGGCCGTCAGCGCCTTGACGATGGTCTCCTGGTAGGTACCCGCATAGACGGGCGTGATCCGGTACTGCGGATGGGCCTTGTTGAACTCGGCCGCATAGCCGTCGATCACCTTGGTGATGGGGCCGCCCACGGCCACGGGAAAGTAGAACGGCACCTCCAGCGGCGTCTGTGCGCTGGCGGTGTGCAGCAGGCCCGTGGCGGCCAGGGCGGCAGCGGCTGCGAGGGTTTTGAGGAAGGCATGGCGTTGCATGGCGGACTCTCCTGGAAGGTGCTTCGGGTGCGAAAGCCGGAACGGCTGAAACGGTGGAACTGCGGAGGAAGATAGGAGCGGTGCCACGGCCTCAGGCCGTGCAGCGCCGCCCCTGTTCGTCAAAGAAATGCGTGGCCTCGCGCGCCCAGCGCAGGCCCACGAGCTGGCCCGGCTGCAGGCCGCCGAGCTGGCTGCCAGCGGTGCGCACCATCAGTTGTTCGCTGCCCACGCGGCAGCGCAGCACCAGGTCGGCGCCCAGGTATTCGAGGCTCTCGATGTCGGCAGCCACCACGGGGCCGCTGCCGACATCGCCATGGAGCGACAGGCGCATGTCCTCGGGCCTGACGCCCAGCCAGCGCGCCTGGCCCGGCTGCTGCAGGCCGGCGGGCGCGGCGCTGGCATGGCTGCCCGCGATGTGCAGGCCGTCGAGGCGTGCGATGTTCATGGCCGGCGTGCCGATGAAGCGCGCGGCAAAGGTGGTGGCGGGCCGGCGGTAGATCTCCTGGGGCTCGGCGCACTGCTCCACGCGCCCCTGGCTGAGCAACACCACCTGGTCGGCCATGCCCATGGCCTCAGCCTGGTCGTGCGTGACATAGACCACGGTCAGGCCCAGGCGCCGCTGCAGCTCGCGCAGCTCGGTGCGCATTTCCTGGCGCAGCTGGGCGTCGAGGTTGGACAGCGGCTCATCCATCAGGCA
>NZ_JTKZ01000049.1:0-5000 GCF_000799035.1 Delftia sp. ZNC0008 | reverse complement strand
GGTGGCGGCCTGGTTCCGTGCCCGGCCCGCAGCCGGGCAGGGCGCGCAGCCGCTGCGCGGCCTGCTCGATGCACTGGGCTCGGACGAGGTGCCGCAGGCCGTGGCGCAGTGGGCGCTGGCGCGGCTGGAGCGCACGCTGCGCTCGTTCGCCGAGGTGCATGGTGGGGTGGCGTCATGAGCGGGCATTTCTCCAGCCTGCTGGCCCTGCCCGAAGCGGCGGGCCAGCGCATTCCGGTCACCGTGCTCACGGGCTTTCTGGGCAGCGGCAAGACCACGCTGCTCAACCGGCTGCTGGCGCTGCCGGACCTGCACGGGACGGCCGTCATCGTCAACGAGTTCGGTGCGGTCGGCATCGACCAGGACCTGACCAGCCTGGCCTGCGAGGACACGGTGCTGCTGGCCAATGGCTGCCTGTGCTGCAGCGTGCGCGGCGATCTGGTGGAGGCGCTGGAGCGCCTGGCCCTGCGCGAACAGGGCGCGCCGCTCCGCGTGCTGATCGAAACCAGCGGCCTGGCGGACCCGGGGCCGATACTGCGCTCCTTCCTGGGCGAGCCCGCCGTGCGCGCGCGCTATGCGCTGGCCGGCGTGGCCTGCACGGTCGATGCCGTGCTGGGCAGCGCCACGCTGGCAGGCTATCCCGAAGCCGTGCGGCAGCTGGCCGTGGCTGATCTGGTGCTGCTGACCAAGACAGACTTGCTGGGCGGCGCACAGCCCGCTGCGCAACTGCTGGCCCAGGTGCAGGCCATCAACGGCGAGGCGCCGCAAGGCCTGGACCCCGCCCACCATGTGGCGCTGCTGCAGCGGCTGATGTCGGAAGGCGCGACGGGGCAGGAGGACGCCGCTGCGGGCATGCTCCAGGCACCCGGCTACCGGGCCATGGCTCCGGTGACAGCTCCGGTGACTGCGCCGGCAGGCACGCACCGCGACGGCATCTCGTCCTTTGTGCTGCAGCGCGACGAGCCCCTGCCCGCGCAGGCGTTCGGCGAATGGATGGACTGGGTCACGGCCATGCGCGGCGATGACCTGCTGCGCGTCAAAGGCATCGTGCACCTGCAGGAGCACCCGGACCAGCCCCTGGTCATCCATGGCGTGCAGCACCTGTTCGCCCCGCCGCAGACGCTGCCCCGCTGGCCGGGTGCCGACCGGCGCACGCGCATCGTCTTCATCACGCGGGGGCTGGATGCCCAGGCCCTGGACGACACGCTGAGCGTGCTGGTGCGCAGGCACAGGCGGCGCGCGCCGATTCAGGACCCGGGCTGAGCCACGCAACGGCCCGCCCATTTTCAAAAGAAACAGGAGACAAAGCATGAAAACTCTGAAACGGCTGAAGGGGCCGGTGCTGGGCGCCTTACTGGGTGCGCTGGCTGCCTTGCCCATCGCCTGCATGGCCTCGTCCAGTGCGCCCGCCGCCTTTCCCGAGCCGGGCAAGATGGTCAAGGTCATCGTCCCCTTCGTGGCGGGCGGCGGCGTGGACAGCGCCGCGCGCCTGTTCGCCGAGCAGTTGCGCAAGCAGCTGGGCACGACGGTCATCGTCGAGAACCGCGTGGGCGGCAGCGGCGTGGTGGGCGGCCGTGCGGTGCTGGCGGCTGCCCCCGATGGCTACACCCTGCTGTTCTCGGCCGCCACGCATGTGCTGGCCAAGCAGGTATTGGCCCATCCGCCCTATGACCCGCAGACCGACTTTGTCCCCGTGGCGCGCGTGGGCGAGGCGCCGCTGATGCTGGTGATCTCGCCGCAGCTGCCCCACAGCAAGCTGGGCGAGGTGCTGGCCGCAGGCGCCAAGAGCACGTGGACGGCGGCCATTCCCGCCGTGGGCGCACCCAGCCACCTGGCCACGCTGCTGCTGGCCCAGCAGGGCCGCATGCGCCTCGAGTACGTGCCCTACAAGGGCACGCAACCCGCGCTGGTGGATGTGGGCGGCGGCCATGTGGACCTGCTGCTCGACTCCATGGTCTCCGTGCTGCCGCTGGCCAAGGCCGGCAAGGTGCGGCCGATTGCCATCACCTCCGGCAAGCGCAGCCCGCTGGCGCCCGAGGTGCCCACCATGCAGGAAGGCGGCCTGCCGCGGTTTGCCTACACCTCCTGGTACGGACTGTGGGCGCCCAGGGACACGCCTGCCGACCGGGTGCAGCGGCTGAACCAGGCCTCCAACGCGGCGGTGGCCGAGCTGGCCAGGTCCGGCGCCTTCGCGAGCCTGGGCATCGACACGGTTTCGGAGAGCACCGAGCAGTTCAAGCGCTTCATCGCCGCCGATGTGGCGCAGAGCGCCGCGCTGCTCAAGGGCGCGGGCTTCAAGCCCGAGTAGCCGGGCAGACACCGGCACACGCCCGAGAAAGAGCAAAAGCAAAGCAAAGCAAAAAACCACAAGGAGACAACATGCAGGTATTCATACGCCAGGCCCTGGCCGCCTCGCTGGGGCTGGCCGCCGCGCATGCGGGCGCGCAGTCCTCGGTATCGATCTCGGGCACCGTCGATGTGAGCGTCAGGCAGGTGCGCAACCAGGGCCTGGGAACGGTCACCTCGCAGGCCAGCGGCGCCAACTCCACCAGCAAGCTGGTATTGCGGGGGCAGGAGGACCTGGGCGACGGCCTGAGCGCGGGCTTCTACCTGGACGGCAGCCTGCTGGCCGACACCGGCGCCATGGGCGCCAGCGGCCCGTTCTGGGACCGGCGCTCCACGGTCAGTCTGGCCTCGCGCCAATGGGGCGAGCTGCGGCTGGGGCGGGACTGGGTGCCCACGCACCTGGTGTGGAGCGGCTTCGATCCGTTTGCCACGCTGGGCATCGGCAGCGCCAATGGCTTTCGCTCATTCACGGCTTCCCGCGCGCTGGGCCAGGCCTTCGGCACGGCGCCGGAGTCGCAGGCTGCCAATCCCACGCTGCGCGTGAGCAATGCGGTGGAGTATTTCCTGCCGGCCGGCCTGGGCGGGCTGCAGGGCGTGTCCGGCAGCCTGATCGCCACCTTGGGCGAGAAGGGCGCCACGGCGGCAGGCCAGACGCGCGGCAACGGCGTTCGGCTGGGCTGGGCGGGCGCGGGCTGGAACGTGGCGGGCGCGCAGTTCACCACGCGCAACACCCTGAGCGGCATCCATTTCAAGGACCAGAGCTACGGCGTCTCCTACGACTTCGGCTGGCTCAAGGCCAGCCTGGCCCAGCGCCGCTGGGTGCACGGCGTGGACCGCACGGTCAACACCCTGGTGGGCATGAGCGTTCCCGTGGGCAGCGGCGTGGTCAAGCTCAGCTATGTCAAGGCCGACCAGAAGGGCGCGACGGCGGCGCAAAGCGCCAGCGATGCCGACCTGTGGGCGCTGGGCTATGTGCACTCGCTGTCGCGGCGCACGGCGCTGTACGCGCATGCGGCCCGCATGTCCAACCGCAATGGGGCGGCCTTCGCCATTGCCGGGGGTGCGGCTGTCAGCGGCAATCCGGCCGCGGTCAATTACTTTGGCGGGCGCGCCTCCACGGCCTTCGAGCTGGGCATCCGGCACGACTTCTGACGGGCAGCGTGGGCGGCGTGCGCGCTGGTTCGTGGTCATTGCTGCACCCCATGCAGCAGTGAACTGCACGCCGGCCTATTGCTGCCCTCAATCGCTTCTTCTACGCTGCACCCATTTCACGGAGCAGCGAGATGAACCCATTGATCAAGGTCCGCATGGACGCCGCAGGCACCCCCGACGCCATGCGCCTGGAGCCGGTCGAGGTGCAGGCGCCCGGCCCCGGCCAGGTCTGGCTGGAGCAGACGGCCATCGGCGTGAACCCGCTGGACGTGAGCCAGCGCAAGGGCGCTGTCGCCATCGCCTTTCCCTCGGGCCTGGGGCTGGAGGGCGCGGGGCGGGTGGCCGCCGTGGGCGAGGGCGTGACGAATGTGGCCGTGGGCGAGCGCGTGGGCTACGCCACGGGGCCGCTGGGCGCCTATGCCAGCGCCCGCCTGTATCCGGCCGAGCGCCTGGTGAAGCTGCCCGATGCGCTGCCTGACGACGCGGCGGCGGCCGTGCTGTTCAAGGGCATCACGGCGCAGTACCTGCTCAAGACCACCCATGCCGTGGGCCCCGGCAGCCGCATCGTGATCTATGGCGCCGCCGGTGCGCTGGGCCAGTTGATGTGCGCCTGGGCCAGGCACCTGGGCGCCCTGGTGATCGGCGTGGTGTCCAAGGCAGCCAGCGTGGAGCGCGCGCGGGCGGCCGGCTGCGACGAGGTCTTCGTGTTCGATGTGGCCACGCTGCCGGGCCAGGTGCTGCAGGCCACCGGGGGCCTGAAGGCCGACGTGGTCTACGACCCCATCGGCCGCACGACGCTGGGCGCCTCGCTGGACTGCCTGCGCCCGCGCGGCCTGCTGGTGTCCTTCGGCGCGACCTCCGGCCTGCCCGATCCCATCTCGGTGGCCACGCTCAATGCCAAGGGCTCGCTGTTCCTCACGCGCCCCTCGCTGGCCGCGCACACTGCCACGGCGGCCGAGTACCAGGAGCGCGCACGGGACGTGCTGGCCGCCGTGGCGGCCGGCATCATCGTGCCCGGCGTCTGGCGCCGGTATGCGCTGGCGGAGGTGGCGCAGGCGCATGGCGATCTGGAGCAGGGACGCTCCCAAGGTGCGATCATCCTGACCCCATGAACCTTCTGGACAGCCAGCACGCCGATGAACTGGCGGCCCTGGTGGCGCTGCATGAACAAGGCTCCTTCGCTGCGGCGGGGCGGGCCTTGCTGCGCCATCCGTCCGTGCTGTCCAAACGCCTGAACGCGCTGGAGACCCGGCTGGGCGTGCGGCTGGTGGAGCGCAGCACACGCCATCTGCACCTGACCGACGAGGGCCTGCGCCTGGTGGACAAGGTGCGCCAGGCGGCCGGCCTGATTGCCGATGCCCAGAAGGAGGCCGCCCAGGGCGCCTCGCAGGCCCGGGGCCGGCTGCGGCTGTCGCTGCCGGCCGCCATGGGACGGCGCTGGCTCAGCCCGCTGCTGGCCGAGTTTGCGCTGGCCCATCCGCAGATCGTGCTGGAGGTGGACGCGG
>NZ_JTKZ01000370.1:0-2718 GCF_000799035.1 Delftia sp. ZNC0008 | reverse complement strand
CCGCGTAGGCCCGCAATGTCGAAGGACACGGAGGTCGTGGCCAGCACCACGTCCTGCGCCTGCAGGCCCGGCTGTGCCGCCATGGACTGCAGGAAGTTGGAGAAGGCCGCATGCCGCACCACCACGCCCTTGGGCCGGCCGGTGGAGCCCGAGGTGTAGATCACATAGGCGGCCTGGTCGCCATGCACCTCGACGCGGGGCGCGCGTTCCGTGCCTGCCTGCGGCCCTGGCTCCGTTGCCTCCACTGCCTCCACTGCCTCCGGTACCTCCAGCGCCTCCAGTTCCAGCACCTTCGGCACGCTGGCGGCGAGCAAGGCCAGCCGGCCCGGCGCCAGGCCCGAGGCCAGCGCCAGGCAGGCCCCGCTGTCCTGCAGCATGTACTGCATGCGCTCATCGGGCAGGGCTGGATCGACGGGCACGTAGGCAGCGCCCGCCTTGAGGATGGCCAGCAGGCCGGCCACCATGGCGGCCCCGCGCTCGGCCACCAGGCCCACGCGCTGCCCGGGCCGCAGCCCCTGGGCGATCATGGCCTGCGCCAGGCGGCTGGCCCGCCGGTCCAGATCGCCGTAGCTGAACACCTGCCCGTCCGCGGCCAGGGCCAGGGCCTGGGGCCGCTGCCTTGCCTGCGCCTCGAACATGCGGTGCACCGGCAAGGCCTGCGGCCAGGACCGGGGGTTGCAGGCCTGCGCCAGCAGCGCCTGGCGCTCGGCCGGGGGCACCACGTCCAGCGTGCGCAGGTCGCGGCCGGGCTGCTGCTGCAGCGCCTGCACCAGCGCCTGCAGGGCCTGCTGCATGTAGGCGCAGACACGCCCGGCCCCTACGCTGCGCACCACCTGGGCGACGAGCACAAAGCCCTGGCCGTCGTCATCCACGGCCATGCCCACGGGATAGTTGCTGCGCTCGGGGCGGCCCAGCACCTGCACGCCGGCCCGGGCCAGCTCTTGCGCAGCGCCCTCTGCCGCGCCATGCCGGTAGTTCAGCAATGCGCCGAACAGCGGCGTTCCCGCAGGCAGGCCGCTACAGCGCTGGGCCAGCGACAGGCTGGCATGCTCGTGCTGCAGCAGCGCCGCAAGCGCCGCCGCCGTGCTGCGCAGGCCCTGGAGCACGCTGCCTTCGCCCAGCGGCAGGCGCAGCGGCAAGGTGTTGATGAACATGCCCAGCGCCTGCTGCGCACCGGCGCCGCCGTCCATGCGGCCCATCAGCACGGTGCCGAAGACCGGCTCCTGCCTGCCGCTGGTGCGGGCCAGCACCAGCGCCCAGGCCAGGTGGCAGAGCGCGGCGGGGCTGACCCCGTGCGCACGCGCCTGGCCGCGCATGCCCTGGGCCAGTGGGGCGTCCAACCGCAGACGGGCCTCCTCCATGCCACGGCCATCGCCTTGCACGTCCAGCAGGCCGAAGGCGGCCGTGGGCTCCTGCACATCGGCCAGCATGCGGCGGAAGAACCGCTCGTGCGCCTCGGCCGCCACGCCCTGGCGCGCCTGCGCCACAAAGCGCCGGAAGGGCACGGGCACCGGCAGCTCGGCCACGCGGCCCTGCTGGAGCCGCAGCACTTCCTGCAGCAGCAGGTCCAGCGTGATGCGGTCCATCACCAGGTGGTGACTCAGCAGCTGCAGCAGCCAGCGGCCTTGCCCGGCATCGTGCGCGGCCCGCGCCCCTATCATCGGCGCCTGCCGCACGTCCAGGCGCAGGTCGTGGCTGCGCAGTTGCTCCAGCATCTGCGGCACCAGTGCCTCATGTGCCTCATCCGCATCAGGCCACTGCAGCTGCAGCGGTGCCTGGCGCAGCACCACCTGCACGGGCTCGGACAGCCCCTCCCAGAGCACGGCCGTGCGCAGGATGTCATGGCGCGCAATCACCTGGTTGAGGCTGTGCACGAAGGATTGCAGCTGCTCGCGCGTCCCGAAGCTCAGCAGGTTGGGCGAGACGAACACATCGCCCCCGGACTGCAGCAGGTGGTGGAACAGAATTCCCTCCTGCAACGGCGCCAGCGGATAGATGTCCTGGATGTTGGCTGCGCCACCGGGCACCGCAGCGGCGATGCGAGCAATCTCATCTTCATCCAGCGCCACCAGGGTCAGCATGTCCGGCGTGATCGCCATGCAGCCTTCGGGGATGCCGTTGGGCGGCACATCGATCTCGCCGGCCACCTGCGCCCCTTGCTCACCCTGCTGATCCTGCCGCACCGCCTGCGCAAACTCTGCCAGCCTCGGGTGCTGGAACAGCGTGCGCACCTGCACGCGCAGGCCCCGGGCGCGCACGCGCTCCAGCAGGCCCAGGGCGAGCAGCGAATGCCCGCCCAGCTCGAAGAAGCCGTCCTGCCGGCCCACGCGCTCCACGCCCAGCACCTCGGCCCAGATCTGCGCCAGCGTTTCCTCCAGCTCTCCCTGCGGTGCCTCGTATTGCTGGGCGCTGACCATCTCCGGCTCGGGCAGCGCCTTGCGGTCCACCTTGCCGTTGGCCGTCAAAGGCAGGGCGTCGAGCACGACGATGGCCGAGGGCACCATGTAGTCGGGCAGCACCTGGCCCAGTCGTCCCTTGAGCAGACCCTCTGCGATTTCTGCATTCAGCGACACATAGGCGATCAGTCTGGCACCGCCCGCCCCCTCCTTGGCCAGCACCACTGCCTCGCGCACCTCGGGCTGGGCCAGCAGTTGCGACTGCACCTCGCCCAGCTCGATGCGGAAGCCCCGGATCTTGACCTGCTGGTCGGCACGACCC
>NZ_JTKZ01000262.1:0-1239 GCF_000799035.1 Delftia sp. ZNC0008 | reverse complement strand
CCGCGTCGTGTTCACGCGCGCCTATGACCGCGAGGCGCAGGCCACCGAGCTGATCCGCGCCGCGCAACTGGCCGAGTTCCGCGAGCAGATGGATGAGGAACTGGCGCGCAGCGGCTTGCATGCGGGCCGGCTGGCCCGCCACCTGCAGCAGCGCCTGGCCGTGCCGCGCCACGACGGCTGGCAGTTCGGCCTGGAGGATGGGCACCTGGATGCAAGCCGGCTGGCGCAACTGGTCAGCGATCCGCAGCAGCGCGCCATCTTCAGGAACGAGTTGCCGCGCCCCGTCAGCGATGCGGCCGTGGCCATCTTGCTGGACTGCTCGGGCTCGATGAAGGCGCATGCGCGCCCGCTGTCCCTGCTGGTGGACCTGCTGGGCCGCGCGCTGTCCATGGCCGGCGTGCCGGTGGACGTGCTGGGCTTTTCCACCCAGGCCTGGAACGGCGGCCGCGCCCGCCGCGACTGGCAGCGCGCGGGCCAGCCCCACATCCCGGGCCGGCTCAACGAGCGGCTGCACATCGTCTTCAAGGATGCCGCCAGACCCTGGCGCCACGCCCGCCACGGCGTTGCCGCGCTGCGCAGGCCCGACCTGTTTCGCGAGGGCGTGGACGGCGAGGCCGTGGAATGGGCCTGCGAGCGGCTGCTGGCGCGGCCCGCGCAGCGCCGCATCCTGCTCGTCATCTCGGACGGCTGCCCCATGGACACGGCCACGCACCAGGCCAACGACGAGCACTATCTGGACCAGCACCTGCGCCAGGTCATCGCCCGGCACGAGCGCGCGGGCGATGTGCAGATCCGCGCGCTGGGCGTGGGCCTGGACCTGGGCGTGTTCTACCGGCGCAGGCTGGCCGTGGACCTGCGCGAGCAGATCGATGAGGCCTTGCTGATGGACGTGGCGGAGTTGATCTGCCGGCCGTGATGCCGGCCTGCTAGCGGCTTCGCTCAGCGACCATTCCGTCCGGGCAGGGCGGCAGATCTAGCGGATCTGCGCGACAAAGTCGCTCACCAACTGCGCAAACTCCGCGGGCATTTCCACGGCACTCAAATGCGCGGCGGGCAGCGACACCAGCTGCGCGCCCGGAATCTGCGCCTGCATGTCTTCGGACAGGGAAGGGGGCGTGGCCTCGTCGCGGCTGCCTGCAATGACCAGCGCGGGGCAGGCGATGCGCCGGTTGCTCTCGCGCAGATCGATGCCGCCCACGGCCGCACAGGCCGCCGCATAGGGCGCGGCCGCCGTGGCCT
>NZ_JTKZ01000586.1:0-3126 GCF_000799035.1 Delftia sp. ZNC0008 | reverse complement strand
CCGCGTCGTTTCAGGGGTTGCAGGCGGGCCGGCAAGGCGAAGCTGCGGCGCGGGGCGGCTGGCGCAGGGGCCAGGGACGGCGCTGGCAGCGCCGTGGGAATGGGAGTAGGAGTGGCGGGCGCGGCCTGGGCATCCAGGGCCGGGGAAAGAGCGCTTGAGACGGCAGTGTTCATGGCCGGTTCTCCACGGAATGGCGCAGGCGCGGATCAAGCAGCGGGTACAGCAGGTCCACGGCGAGGTTGATGAGTACGAAGGCGGCGGCCGAGACGACCACCACGGCCTGGAGCACGGCCGTGTCCTGGTTGCCCACGGCCTGCTGGGTCAGCGTGCCCAGGCCATTGAGGCCGAACACGGCCTCCGTCACCACGGCGCCGGCCAGCAGCTCGCCGAACAGCACGCCGGCAATGGTCAGCGTGGGCAGCAGGGCATTGCGTGCCACATGGCGCAGCAGCACCCAGCGGCGCGAGGCGCCCTTGGCCCGTGCCACGGCCACGAAGGGTTGGGCCAGCACGGCGTCGATATTGCGCAGCAGCACTTGGGCCAGCGGCGCCGAGATCGGCACGGCCAGGGTCAGCGTGGGCAGCACCAGTCCTTCCCAGGGGCCGGGATTGATCACGGCGATCCAGCCCAGGCGGAACGACACCACCTGGATCAGCATGATCCCCAGCCAGAACACGGGTACCGAGACAAAGACCGAGGGCAGCGAATACAGCGCGTTGCGCAGCCAGACAAAGGGCGCCAGGCTGGCAGCCGCCGCCAGCGCCACGGCCAGCAGCGCGGCTGCGGCAAAGCCCAGAGCCGCGAGCTTGAGCGTGGGCGGCAGGCTGGTGGCCAGGCCCTGGCTCACCGGCACGCCGGCCTGCAGCGAATAGCCGAAATGGCCCGTGAGGAACTGGCCCAGCGTGTGCAGGTACTGCTGCCACACGGGCTGGTCCGAGCCGTAGGCGGCGCGGATGTCGGCAATCTCCTGCGGGCCCAGGCCCAGCTCGGGGTTCAGGAACTTGATCAGCACGGCATCGCCCGGCAGCAGCTGCAGCAGGATGAACGAGACCGTGAAGGCCGCCCACAGCACCAGGGCGGCCTGGGCGATGCGGCTGAGCAGATAGCGGCGCGGCATGGGAGCGGTTCCTCAGGGTGCGATCCGGTCAGCGCCTGGCCAGCCAGGTGCTGTAGAAGCTGGGCCGGCCCACGGCCTCGAAGCCCACGTCGCGCACCCAGCCTGCGCCCGCAAAGGCCTGGGGTTCCTCGAAGATGGGGATCACATAGGCCTGGTCGATCAGGTAGTTCTGCACCTCGCCGGCCAGCGCCAGGCGCCTGGCGGCATCGGTCTCGGCCGCGATGGCGTCGAACAGGCCGTTGAGCCTGGCGTCCTCGAAGGACTTGACCTTCTGGCTCACGCCGCCCTTTTGCAGCAGCACGTTGCGGTTGGTCGGGTAGTAGTTGCTCTTGATCACGTCGGGATCGGCGCGGCCCACCATGCCGGGCAGCACGCCGGTCTTGTCGGGGTCCAGCGTGTCCACCGCGCGGCTGCCCGCGTCGCCCGACAGCACGTTGAGCTTGATGCCCAGGCGGGCCCACTGCTGGGCCACGAGCTGCAGCGTCTCCTTGTTCTGCGGCTGGGGCAGGGACTCGTAGGTGGAGAGCACGAAATCGCGGCCGTCCTTCTGGCGCAGGCCGTTGGCGCCCAGCGTCCAGCCGGCCTCGTCCAGCAGCTGTTTCGCCTTGGCCTCGTCATAGGCCAGCTTGGCCGACAGGTCCACGAAGCCGGCCGCCGTGGAGGCAATCACCGAGCGCGCCTGCGGATAGCGCGGCGAGAACAGCGTCTCCACGATCTCCTTGGCGTTGGTGCCATGCAGCAGGGCCTGGCGTACCCTGAGGTCGGCCACCAGGGCGTTGTCGGGGCGGATGGCCACGCTGTTGTTCACGCCGCGCGTGGGCGGGGCGTAGATGCTGAACTTCTGGTCCTCGACGCGCTTTTCGTCATAGGCCTGGATCTGGCGGATCAGCCCGGCCTGGCCGGCCAGCAGCGCGCCGATGCGCACGCTGTCCTCGGGCGTGACGATGAACTTCACCTCGTCCAGCCGCGCGCGGCCCTGGTGGGCCAGCTTGGCGGGACCCCAGGCGTAGTCCTTGCGCACCTTGAGCACCAGCTCCTTGCCCAGCGTCTCGCTGGCCACCACGAAGGGGCCGGAGCCGATGATGCGCGTGGCGTCGCCCAGCTCCTCGAAGGGGCGGTCCAGCGTGGCCGGCGAGACCAGGCCCGAACCGATCACCGAGGTGCCCTGCAGGAAGCCCGGCGAAGGCTTCCTGAAGAAGAACTTCACCGTCAGTGGGTCGACCACTTCGCTGCGCTCGTAGTTGTTGATCACCTCGGACACGGGCTGCTTGAGCGCCTTGTTGCCCAGGCCGTAGGTGTCGAAGTTGCGCGCCACGGCCGCTGCGTCCAGCGGCGTGCCGTCGGAGAAGGTGACGCCGGGCCGCAGCTTGAAGCGGTACTCGGTGGCGTCGGCATTCACGGTCCAGGACTCGGCGATCCAGGGCTGGATCTCCAGCGTCTTCGGGTCCTGGTAGGTCAGCTTGTCGGTGATCTGGTTGAGCACGCCGCCATTGGGATAGAAGCCCCCGGCCGGCGGATAGAGGTTGGTATGGGCCTGCTGCTCCAGGTAGACCAGGGTGCCGCCTTCCACGGGGCCAGCAGCCGCGCCCGCCTGGGCCGTATCGGCCTGCCTGGAGCACGCCGCCAGCAGCAGGCTGCTGCCCGCCAATACCGCTATCGCGGCCTTCCATGCCGCCTGACCCGCCTTCGATTGGGAAAACACGTTCGTACCTCGCCGCCGCTGGGGCGCTGAAAAACAAGACTGCCGGCCACAGGACCGGCTCCATGTTTTTCATGCTATCGATGGCAAATATTTGCGTTCATATATCGAGTTGCATCGTTATTTGGAAAACGACTAAGGGATGGGGCCCCGCATATCTGCCCAGTGCATAAGCGCAGACGGATTCGTTTGTTTGCCGCGCATGCGGCGGTCCCAACAATGGGCTGGTACTTCCTTCACCGAAAGCCCGTCCATGAGCCATCTCAACGAATACCTCGCCGAAAAGCGCGCCGCCGTGCTCGCCACGCGG
>NZ_JTKZ01000380.1:0-9165 GCF_000799035.1 Delftia sp. ZNC0008 | reverse complement strand
CCGCGTAGCTCGGCAATGCGCTCGCCTGCGGGCAGTTCGCCCGCAAGAATCATCTCGCGCAGTTGCAGCTGGGCCTTGATGACCTGGGAATGGCTTTCCGCTTCGGAGGCGGCGGGGGCAAGCTGGGGGCTCATGGGGCTTTGTCTGGATGGAATGGCGTGAATGTATACATCCAAGGAGATTCATGGTGCATTTTTCCGCAAAAACACGGGAAAACACCAATCAAATGTATACAATCAATCCCATCAAAGACAGTGTCCCGCTTGTTTGTATACAGCGCCATGGCATCATGGCCGGCTCCCTTTTTCCCCTGCCGCTGCAACCCAGGAGGTCACCCTTGCCGACGTTTTCCCGACACCCCGCCATGGCCGCCCACATCCTCAACCTGGCACGGGATGCCAGCGCCGATGTGCAGGCTCCGCAGGCCTATCCGATCAAGGACTTCTTCCGCAATCCGGAGCGCGGCTTCTTCCGCCTGGCCGATGACGGAAGCATGCTGGGCTTCATGCAGCCCGTCAGCGTGGACGGCCATCCGGCGCGCATGAACATCCATGTGCAGGCGCTGGAGGGCAGCACCCCTGTGGGCGAGCCGCGCCGCATCACGGCCGAGACCGAGCGCGACATCAGCAACTTCTTCTGGAAGGGCCCGGATGTAGTGCTCTACCAGAAGGACTTCGGCGGCGACGAGAACTTCCATGTGCTGGCAGTCAACGCGCGCAGCGGCGAAGCCACCGACCTGACGCCCTGGGAAGGCGTGCGCGCCAGCATCGAGGACGACCTGGAAGACGACCCCGACCATGTGCTGATCAGCCACAACCGGCGCGATGCCGAGGTCTTCGACGTGTACCGCGTGAACGTGCACACGGGGGCGGCGCAACTGGTGGCGCAGAACCCCGGCAACATCGTCGGCTGGCAGACCGACCACGCAGGCCGCGTGCGGGCCGCCGTGGCCAGCGACGGCCTGAACAGCGCCCTGCTCTACCGCGACGACGAGGCCGGCGAGTTCCAGACCCTGATCACCACCGATTACCGCACCAGCGTCAGCCCGGCCTTCTTCACCTTCGACGACCAAAAGCTCTACGCCCTGTCCAACCGGGGCCGCGACAAGCTGGCCCTGGTGGTCATCGACCCGGCCCGGCCCGATGAGGAAGAGGAAATCTTCGTGCCCGAGGAAGTCGATCTGGGCGCGGCGGCCTATTCGCGCAAGCGCCGCGTGCTCACCCTGGCCGCCTACCAGACCGACAAGCCGCAGTACCGTTTCTTCGATGCCGAGACCGAAGCCCTGTACGGCCGGCTGGCTGCGCAGTTGCCCGGCTACGACTTCGCCATCCAGGGCGCCAACCGCGCCGAGGACAAGTTCATCGTCGCCGCCTTCAACGACCGCACGCCGGGCGCGCGCTACATCTACGACGCGGCCGCCGACGCGCTGACCAAGCTGGCCGACATCAACCCTGCCATCCCCGAGTCCGCCATGTCGCGCGTGCAGCCCGTCAGCTACACCAGCCGCGACGGCCTGACCATCCACGGCTACCTGACCCTGCCGGCCGGCCGCGAGCCCAGGAACCTGGCCTGCATCATCAACCCGCACGGCGGCCCCTGGGCCCGCGACGGCTGGGGCTACAACCCCGAGGTGCAGTTCCTGGCCAACCGGGGCTTTTGCGTGCTGCAGGTGAACTTCCGGGGCTCCACGGGCTATGGCCGCGCGTTCTGGGAAGCGGGATTCGGCCAGTGGGGCCTGAAGATGCAGGACGACATCACCGACGGCGTGCACTGGCTGATCGACCAGGGCATTGCCGACCCTGCGCGCATCGGCATCTACGGCGGCAGCTATGGCGGCTATGCCACGCTGGCCGGCGTGGCCTTCACGCCCGACCTGTATGCGGCGGCCGTGGACTATGTGGGCGTGTCCAACCTGTTCACCTTCATGAAGACCATTCCACCCTACTGGAAGCCGCTGCTGGACCAGATGCACGCCATGGTGGGCGATCCCGAGCGCGACAGGGAGCGCCTGGCCGCCACCTCGCCGGCCCTGCATGTGGACCGCATCAAGGCCCCGCTGTTCATCGCCCAGGGCGCGCGCGATCCGCGCGTGAACAAGGACGAGAGCGACCAGGTGGTGAAGGCGCTGCGCGAGCGCGGCGTCGAGGTGCAGTACATGGTCAAGGACAACGAGGGCCACGGCTTTCACAACGACGAGAACAAGTTCGAGTTCTACGAGGCCATGGAGCAGTTCCTGGTCACGCACCTCAAGCCCTGAAGCCGTCCAGGCACCCGGCCACCCGGCCGCCCGGTCCCTCGGCCGCCCCGCGCTACAGCACGGCGGGCTCCCCGCTTTGCTGCAGCGCCCACATGTCCGCATAGCGCCCGCCCGCCGCGACCAGCTGGGCGTGGGTGCCGCGCTCGACGATGCGGCCCGCGTCCATGACCAGGATCTCGTGCGCATCGACCACGGTGGACAGGCGGTGGGCAATCACCAGCGCCGTCTTGTTGCGCGCGGCGCTTTGCAGCTCGGCCTGGATGGCGCGCTCGTTGGCCGAGTCCAGCGCCGACGTCGCCTCGTCGAAGATCAGGATGGGCGGGTCCTTGAGCAGGGTGCGAGCAATCGCCACCCGCTGCTTTTCGCCGCCCGACAGCTTCAGGCCGCGTTCGCCCACGCGCGTGGCATAGCCCTGGGGCGTGGCCTCGATGAAGTCGTGGATGCGCGCGGCGCGCGCGGCCGCCACCACCTGCTCGCGGCTGGCGCCAGGGCGGCCGTAGGCGATGTTGTATTCCACCGTGTCGTTGAACAGCACCGTGTCCTGCGGCACGATGCCCACGGCGCCGCGCACGCTGTCCTGGGTCAGCTCGCGCAGGTCGTGCCCGGCGATGCGCACATGGCCGGACTGCACGTCGTAGAAGCGGAAGATCAGCCGCGCCAGCGTGCTCTTGCCAGAGCCCGAAGGGCCGACCACGGCCACGGTCTTGCCGGCGGGAATGGTGAAGCTCACGTCCTTGAGGATGGGCCGCTCGGGGTCATAGGCGAAGTCCACATGCTCGAAGCGCAGCTCGGGCGGTGCGCCATGGGTCTGCAGCGGCTGGGCGCCGGGCGCGTCGGCCACCTCGCGTTCCTTGTCCATGAGGGTGAACATGCGCTCCAGGTCGGTCAGGCTCTGCTTGATCTCGCGGTAGATCACGCCCAGAAAGCCCAGCGGGATGTAGAGCTGGATCATGAAGGCGTTGACCATGACCAGGTCGCCCAGCGACAGGCGGCCATCCACCACGCCCTGCGTGGCCCGCCAGAGGATGGCGACCAGGGCCGTGGCGATGATCAGCTGCTGCCCGCAGTTGAGCAGGCTCAGCGTGCTCTGGCTCTTGAGGCGAACGCGGCGCAGCGCCTCCAGGTTCTCGTCGTAGCGCCGCGCCTCGAAGCCCTCGTTGCCGAAGTACTTGACGGTCTCGTAGTTCAGCAGCGAGTCGATGGCCTTGGTGTGGGCCGCCGACTCCTGGGCATTGGCCTCGCGCCGAAAGCGCGTGCGCCACTCGGTCACCGTGACCGTGAACGTGATGTAGAACACCAGCGCCGCCAGCGTGATGGCCGCGAACCAGATGTCGAAGCGCAGCGCCAGGATGCCCAGCACCAGCGCCATCTCGATGAAGGTGGGCAGGATGCTGTAGAGCGAATACGAGATCAGCGACTCGGTGCTGCGCACGCCGCGCTCGATGTCGCGCGTCATGCCGCCGGTCTGGCGCTCCAGGTGAAAGCGCAGGCTCAGCGCATGCAGGTGCTCGAAGGTGGACAGCGCAATCGCCCGCGAGGCGCCCTGCGTGGCCTTGGCAAAGACCAGGTCGCGCAGCTCGGTGAACAGCGAGCTGGAAAAGCGCAGCAGCCCGTAGGCCAGCAGCAGGGCCACGGGCACGACGAGCACCGCGCGGGCATCGCCGGCCTTCAGATCCAGCGCATCGACCAGGTGCTTCAACAACACCGGCACGCCCACGTTGGCGAGCTTGGCCCCGATCATGAAGCCCAGCGCCGCCAGCACGCGCCACTTGTATTGCCACAGGTAGGGCAGCAGGCGCCGCAGCGCGTTCCAGTCCCGCGACGGTGCCGGGGTTGGGACTAAGGGTAAATCCGTAGGGGAAGCGCTCTCGCGTCGCATGAAAGACAATTCTCGGTTGTTATATTGACCCGATTGTGCCCATGCCACCCCGCCCAGACCTCCCGCCCCATCCCTTGCCCGCAGACAAGGAGCTGGTTCTCAAGGTCATTCCCATGCCTGCCGATGTCAACGCCAATGGCGACATCTTCGGCGGCTGGGTGATGGCGCAGGTTGACTTGGCAGGTTCGGTGCTGCCCTCGCGCCTGGGCCAGAGCCGCATGGTCACCGTGGCCGTGAACGAGTTCATCTTCAAGCAGCCCGTGCGTGTGGGCGACATCCTGTCGTTCTACTCCAGCGTGCAGCGCGTGGGCCGCACCTCGGTCACGGTCGATGTCGAGGTCTATGCCGAGCGCTTTGCCGACCAGGGCCGCTTCGTCAAGGTGACCGAGGCCCTGCTGACCTACGTGGCCATCGACGGCCAGGGCAAGCCCCAGTCGCTGCCGGACAACGACCAGGTGCGTTCCTGGCGCGCAGCGGCCGAGCGCAATGCAGAACGCAAGCAGCAGCAGGCCGGCTGAACCCGCCCCACTTCTGCAGCCATGAAAAAAGCGACCTTTGCAGGTCGCTTTTTCATTTCCGGCAGCAGAGATGGCTCATGCCAGCGACGGCGTGACGCGCGGCTGCAGCGAGGCCGCTGCGGTGGCCGCAGCCAGGGCCGCGGAACTGCTGGCGGCGCTGTCGCTGGAGACGGCCGACGAGGAAGAGGACAGGCTGGAGGCGCTGGACGCCACGGCCGAACCCGAAGATGAACGCGGCGAGGAACCGGCCTCGATCTGGCCCGTGAGCTCGCCGCCCTCTTCGATCACCACCTTGCCGTAGCGGATCTTGCCGCTGACCTTGCCCGTGCCGTAGATGACCAGCTTCTCGCGCACGGTCAGCGTGCCGTCGAACACGCCATGGATCTCGGCGATGTCGATTTCGGCCGTGCCGTGGAAGGCACCCTGCTCGGCGATCTGGATCACGCGCGAGTCCATGGTGGCTTCCACCGTGCCTTCGACGACCAGCGTGTCGCAGTCGGTGATCTCCACGCCCTTGAGCTTGATATTGGGGCCTACGGTGAGCTTGCTGCCCTGGGAGTCCTGCGCCACGGCCGATGCCTGGCGCTGGGCGGTCGACGGACTTGTCACGCTGGAGCTGGGCGTGACGGCACCGGAGGGGCTGCCGCCCGTACCGGTGGCGCCTATGCCGCTGCCCAGGGTGTTGCGGGAGGTGAAAGCATCGTTGTCGCGCTTGCCAAAGAACGGGTTCTGAACAGCCATGGGTGGGTCTCCTTCGGAAAAATCCGATGCTACGCACACGAACTAGCAACAAATGCCGGCATCTCGCAAGAAAAGTAACCAGATGGTTCTCCCGTTTCATGTGCTTGCAAGCCTTTCTCGATCACACACCGCGCATGCGCAGGTCGCGCAGCGGACATGCGCAAATCAATAGGTGCATCTACACTCATTTCCATTCCAGGCCACCTGCCCCACGCCCCATGACCTCCTCCACCTCAAGCGCCGCCAGTCCGGTCTGCACCTGCTTCATGGTGCGCAGCCTGTCGCGCAAGATCTCCCAGCTCTATGACGACACGCTCGCGCCCAGCGGCCTGCGCGGCACGCAGTTCAGCCTGCTGGTGCAGGCGCGCAATGCGCCCGACGGCCCGCCCACGGTCTCGGCCCTGGCCGAGCAGCTGCACACCGACCGCACGACGATGACGCGCAATCTGCGCACGCTGCAGCAGGCTGGCTTCATCGACCTGGTTCCCGGCGCGGATGCGCGCAGCCGCTGCGTGGTGGTCACGCCCGAAGGCCGCGCCCGCATCCGCGAGGCTGCCGCCCTGTGGCGCCAGGCCCAGCAGCGCGTGCGCGAGCTGTGCGGCAGCGAGCAGATCGGCGCGCTGGAAAGCCTGGTGCTGGGCATGCTGCCCGTGCTGGAAACCGCCACGCAGGAGAGCGCGGAATGAACGCCGCCCTGCCCTCCGCAGCCCCTGGCGCTGCGGCCAGCGGGTCCGCGCATCCGTTGGTCAGCGGCCCCATCGCCTCCACCCTGGTGCGCCTGGCCGTGCCCAACATGGTGGCGCTGAGCATGTCGGTGCTGGTCGCCGTGGCCGAGACCTACTACGTAGGGCAGCTGGGAACCGTATCGCTGGCGGCCATGGCCCTGGTGTTTCCGCTGGCCATGCTCACGCAGATGATGAGCAACGGCGCCATGGGCAGCGGCGTGTCCTCGGCCATCAGCCGCGCGCTGGGCGCAGGCGACGGCGCGCGTGCCTCGGCACTGGCCCTGCACTCCATCGTCATCGGCACCATCGCGGGGCTGCTGTACTCGCTCATCTTCGTGCTCTGCGGCGCCACCTTCTACGGCTGGCTGGGCGGGCGCGGCGAGGTGCTGGCAGCGGCCACAGGCTTTGGCGCCGTGCTGTTCAGCGGCGCCATCCTGGTGTGGCTGTGCAATACGCTGGCATCGGTGGTGCGGGGCACGGGCAATATGCGCATGCCGTCGGCCGTGATCTTTGCGGCCTCGCTGGTGCAGATCGCTGTCGGCGGCACGCTGGGGCTGGGCCTGGGACCCATGCCGCGCTGGGGCATGCCGGGCGTGGCCGTGGGCAACATCGCGGCCATGGCACTGGCCGTCGCAGTCTTCCTGGCCTATCTGCAATGGGGCCAGCAGCGCCTGCAACTGGACTGGCGCAGGCCCCGCCTGGCCTGGCCCATGTTCCGCGACATCCTGCGCGTGGGGGCCCTGGCCTGCCTGTCCCCCGTGCAAACGGCGCTGGCCGCGCTGCTGCTGACAGGCATGGTCGCCCGCCTGGGCCCGCTGGCACTGGCCGGCTACGGCATAGGCCAGCGGCTGGAGTTCCTGCTGATCCCCATGGCCTTCGGCGTCGGCATGGCCGCCGTGCCCATGGTGGGCATGGCCATGGGCGCAGGCCAGGTGGCCCGCGCGCGCCGCGTGGCCTGGTCGGGCGGCGCCATGGCCGCCGCCCTGCTGGGCGTGCTGGGCCTGGTGGTCATGGTCTGGCCGCAGCTGTGGTCGGGCATCTTCACCGGCGACCCGGCCGTGCGCGCCTATGCCGACCTCTACCTGCGCACCGTGGGCCCGGCCTTCGGGCTGTTCGGCCTGGGACTGGTGCTGTACTTCGCCTCCCTGGGCGCAGGCCGCGTCTGGGCGCCCGTGCTGGCCGGCACGGTGCGCCTGCTGATCGTGGTGGTGGGCGGCGGCTGGCTCATGTCCAGCGGCCTGGGCAGCGCCCAGTCGCTGTTCATTCTGGTCGCCGTGGCCATGGCCGCCTATGGCGCCGGCACGGCCTGGGCCGTGTGGCGCACGCGCTGGGGGTGAAGAAACGCAAAAAGAAGGCCCGCAGTCAGCGGGCCATGCTTCAAGAAACGATGTACGCCGCCGTCCCCGTGGACAGCAAGCTGCCATCGGCCCCCAGGAATTCCATGCGCGTGTTGGCCACGCGCGAACCCAGCCGCAGCACCTCGGCGCGCAGGATGAATTCGCTGCCGATGCCGGGGCGCAGGTAGTCCACGCGCAGGTCGATGGTGCCCAGGCGCGAGAAGCGGTGCAGGCGCTGCAGCGGTGCGTCGTCCATATGCTTGGCGCCGATGGCCGCCATGACGGCCAGGCCGCCCATGGAGTCCAGGCCGGCGCTGATCACGCCGCCGTGGATGCGCTGGTAGGCCGCGTGGCCTATGAGCTCGGGCCGCATGGTGATGCGGCCTTCAACCCGCTCGGGCAGCACTTCGGTGATGCGCAGGCCCAGCACCTGGTTGAAGGCGATCTGGCGCTCGAACACCTCGCGCAGCCCGGCGATGAACTCGGGCTCGAACTGCACGGGCGCCTCAGAGGCCTTCGTGGATTTCAGCACTGGCTGAAGTCCGGCTTGCGCTTCTCCATGAACGCGGTGAACGCCTCCTTGGCAGCAGGCCCGCCCATCAGCTTGCCGAAGCTCGCACCCTCCTCGGCCATGCGCTCGCGCACCAGGCCGGACTGGCCGGCCTTCATGAGGCGCTTGGTCTCGATCAGGGCCGACAGCGGCTTGGCGGCCAGCTTCCTGGCCTGGGCCTGGGCCAGCGCATTGCATTCGCTGGGCGGCACGACGCGGTTGACCAGGCCCACTTCCAGGGCGGCCTCGGCCAGGAAGGGCTCGCCCAGCAGCAGGGCCTCGGCCGCGCGGTGGTAGCCGAGCATCTGGGGCAGCAGCAGGCTGGAGGCCGCTTCGGGGCACAGGCCCAGGTTCACGAAGGGCAGCGAGAAAGCCGCGTTGTCGCCCGCATAGACCAGGTCGCAGTGCAGCAGCAAGGTCGTGCCGATGCCCACGGCCGGGCCGCAGACGGCGGCGATCACGGGCTTGGGAAAGGCGGCGATGTTGTGCAGGAAGCGCCAGACGGGGCGCTGCTCGCCCTCCGGCCTGGCGGCGCCGCCGGCCGACTGCTTGAGGAAGTCGGCAATGTCGTTGCCCGCGCTGAAGATGGCCATGTCGCCCTGGAAGACCACGCAGCGCACGGCGGCGTCTTCGCCGGCCTGGGCCAGCGCATCGGCCATGCTGGCGTACATGGCCTCGGTGATGGAGTTCTTCTTGTCGGCGCGGTTGAAGGTGATGGTGCAGACACCGGCTTCGGTGTGCACGAGGATGTCCTGGGTGGTTTCGCTCATGATGGTCTTGCCTTGCTTATTCCTTGAAATACACGATCTGGTGGCTGCTCGCCAGCATCACGCCGGCCTCGCTCCACAGCTGGGCGCTCTGGTCGAAGAAGCCGTTGCGAAATTCCTGGCCGCGCGCCTGGGCCAGCAGGTGGCCCGTGCCTGCGGCAGCCAGTTCCTCGCGCCCCGCATGGAAGTAGACGGTGATGGACACCGTGCCCGCCGGGGTGCGCTGTGCGCGGCGCAGCCACACGCGCGGGAAGAATACGTCAGCCAGGCCGGCCAGCGCGCAAAAATCCAGTGCGCGCGGCGGCTCGTCGCGCACCCACAGGCGCGTGAGGCTGTCGGTCTCGCGGCCATCCCAGGTCTGGGGAATGATGCCGTCGAGAAAGCGACGCGG
>NZ_JTKZ01000236.1:0-4078 GCF_000799035.1 Delftia sp. ZNC0008 | reverse complement strand
GGCTGGGTGGCGCAATATACCCAGCGGCCTGCCGCTGCCATGGAGGTACCTGCATGAGCCTGCCTGTCCCGACACTGTTCCAGACACTTGACGAGGCGCTGTTCACGCGCGCCCAGGACCTGCTGGACGAGGAATGGCTGGCCAAGGATGCCGACCTCGCCCCCGTGCTGCCCGTGGTGCTGGCGCGCGGCGTGGGCCAGGACTGGCACAAGGCCGGCACCTTCCGCCACCACCTGGCGGGCGTGGCGCGTTCGCTGGCGCTGTGGCGCCAGCCGCGCGACATGCGCCTGCTGGGCCTGCTGCACAGCGTCTACGGCAACGCCTTCGTGGACCTGGTCAAGTTCGACGCGGGCAGCGAGCGCGGCCGCCTGCGCGAGCTGGTGGGCGAGGGCGCCGAGCACCTGGTCTACCTGTTCTGCACCATGAGCCGCACGCAGTTCATGCAGAAGATCCTGGCCGGCGACCTGGCCGAAGACGGCTCCATGGCGCTGGAATCCGCCGGCCGCAGCCAGCGCCTGAGCGCCTATGAGGTGGCGGCCTTCACCATCGTGAGCATGGCCGATGCCATGGAGCAGTGGTTCAGCTGGCAGGAAGACATCTATTCGCAGTTTCCGCAGGTGCAGAACCAGCGGCAGCAGGGCGTGCACTGGGCGGCCTCGCTGTGGCCCGGTCCCATGCGGCCTGCCAGCCGCATGCTCAGCCAGATCAGCGACCTGGGCCGTGCGCTGCAGCACCCGGCGCTGCGCGCCCAGCTGCCGCTGCCGCCGGTGTTCGACCATTGCAGCCGGCAGCTGTCGCCCGGCGACGAGGCCGCTGCCGTGTCGCTGTACTGGTCGGTGATCCAGCTGGACCAGCCGCTGGTGGACCTGGACGCCGCCACGGCCGTGCTGGAAAGCGCCGTGCGCCTGAACCCCTGGGTGGGCGAGCCGCAGATGGTGCTGGCCCAGCTCTACCTGTCTGCCGGCCGCGCCGACGACGCCGCGCGCGCAGCCACCAGCGCGCTGCAGTGCTTCAGCGGCTGGGGCAATGCCTGGGACAAGCGCGTGCAGTGGGACGCCTGGATCGCCTGGACGCGCATCCTGCTGCAGTCGGCGCAGCAGGGAAGCTGGCCCGAGCGTCTGGACAAGCTCAACAACCTGGCCCTGAAGGGCTGAGATGCAAAAAAGCCTGGCGCGAGAGCCAGGCTTTTTCGTTGTGGGAGCGCGCCCGTGCCTTATTTGGCCGGCGCCGTTTCGGCCTTGGCGGCCGGCGCAGCGCTGGCGGGCACGGCGCCATCCTCGATCGCCTCGGGGTGCATGGGCCGGCGTGCATAGCGCTGGGCCAGCACGGCGCAGACCATGAGCTGCAACTGGTGGAAGATCATCAGCGGCAGCACGATGGCGCCCACGGCGCTGGACTCGAACAGCACCTTGGCCATGGGCACGCCGCTGACCAGGCTCTTCTTGGAGCCGCAGAACACCAGGGTGATCTCGTCCTCCTTGGAAAAGCCCAGGCGGCGCGCCGTCCATGACGTGATGACCAGCACCAGGGCCAGCAGTATGGACGACAGCAGCAGCAGGCCCAGCAGCGCGGGCAGGGGCGTCTGCTGCCACAGGCCGCTGATGACGGCGGCGCTGAAGGCCGTGTACACCACCAGCAGGATGGAGCCCTGGTCCACGAACTTCACGCGCTTGGCATGGCGCGAGATGAAGCCGCCGATCACGGGCCGCAGCAGATGGCCCAGCACAAAGGGCAGCAGCAACTGCAGCGCGATCTTGCCGATGGCCTGCAGCGCGTCGCCCCCTTCGGCGCTCTTGTGCAGCAGCATGCTGACCAGGATGGGCGTGATCACGATGCCCATCAGCGTGGAGGCCGAGGCGCTGCACACGGCAGCGGGCATGTTGCCGCGCGCCATGGCCGTGAAGGCAATGGCCGATTGCACCGTGGCCGGCAGTGTGCACAGGAAGAGCACGCCCATGTACATCTCGGGCGTGACCAGGGGCTCCAGCACGGGGCGCAGCGCCCAGCCCAGCAGGGGGAAAAGCACGAAGGTGGCCGCGAAGATGGTCAGGTGCAGGCGCCAGTGGCCTATGCCGGCAAAGATGGCCTCGCGCGAGAGCTTGGCGCCGTGCAGGAAGAACAGCAGGCTGACCATGAGCGTGGTCGCCACCTCCAGCCATTGCGAGACGGCGCCCGAGGCGGGCAGGAAGCTGGCCAGTGCCACGGTGGACAGCAGCATCAGCGTGAAATTGTCAGGGGCGAAGCGGGGGCGTGCCATGGGAAAACTCTCTCCAACTAACTATCGGTTCGTGCAGCCAGGCTGCAAGGCCCCGATTGGACGCCACGGCCATTGAAAAGAGAAATGGATTTATCTGATGGTTTTATAATTTTTCCGTATGAATATCAGCCTGCGCCAGCTGCGCGCCTTCCTGGCCGTGGCGGAAAGCCGCAACTTCAGCCGCGCGGGCGAGCTGATGGCGCTGACCCAGCCTGCCGTCAGCCGCAATGTCACCGAGCTGGAGCAGGCCCTGGGCGTGCAGCTCTTGCACCGCACCACGCGCGAGGTGGAGCTGACCGACGCCGGCCGCCTGCTGCAAGGCCATGCCACGCGCGTTCTGGATGCGCTGGATGAATGCCTGCTCGAAGTCAGCGGCCTGGCCACCCAGCGCCTGGGCAAGGTGCGCGTGGCCAGCAGCCCCACCCTGTCGGCGCATCTGATGCCGCGCTGCATTGCGCGCTGCCGCGAGCAGGCGCCGGGCATCGAACTGCTGCTGCTGGACCGCATCCAGAGCGATGTGCTGCAAAGCGTGCGCAGCGGCGAGGTGGACTTCGGCGTGGTCATCGACCCGCAGGGCCGCGATGACCTGTACTGCGAAACCATACTCAGTGAACCGTTCTGCCTGGTCTGCCCGTCCACGCACCGGCTGGCTCGCAAGCGCCAGGTGGCCTGGAGCGACCTGGCCGGCCAGCCGCTGGTACTGCTGGACCACGCCTCGGGCAGCCGCCGCCTGATCGACGCCGCGCTGCAGGCCCACGACGCCGAGGCCGCCGTGGTGCAGGAAGTCGGCCACACCACCACCATCTTCTGCATGCTCCAGGCGGGCCTGGGCCTGAGCGTGGTGCCGGAACTGGCCGTGCCGCAGGCATGGCGAATTCCCGCGAGTGGCGCCGCCCCCGACGCCCTTGCCAGCCGCCCCCTGCTGCCGCGCGTGCAGCGCGACATCATGCTGGTGCGCCGCCGCCAACGCGAACTGTCGCCCGTGGCGCAAAGCGTGTGGGATTTGATCAGGGGGGAGGCGGGGCAGCTGTGAGGCTCGCGTTGCAGGCTGCCGCATACGGCCGTATCGCCGCCCGCACGCGGTCCAGCACCAGTGCGTGGGGCGAGGGTGCCAGCCGCCCGGCGCGCACGGCCTGGTATTGGGCTGGGAGGAACTGGCTGAGCATGTTCTCGGGCAGGGTGCAGGCGGACAGGTTGTCCAGCAGCCGCGCCACGGCGGCGTTCACCGTGGGGTCGGCCCAGTAGTAGCGGATGCGGTCGCTGTAGCTGTAGATGCGCAGCAGCCTTTGGACGCCGGGATCGGGCTGCTCGCCGCGGTAGTAGCGCTCCCAGTTGGCGGGGCGGCCCAGCATGGCCGACTCCAGCACGGCGGGCAGGTGGGAGCGCTGGGGTGCATCCACGAGCTGCTCCTCGATGGCGGCCAGCGCGAACAGCGCCTCGCGCAGCGCAAAAGTGGCGCCGGGCCCGACCTTGAGGATGGCAAAGCCGTCCTGCACCAGCTGGCGCAGGGCCTCGGGCCGCTGGTAGTCGGTGGAGTGGGCCTCGAAGACCAGTTGCGGATGCTGGCGCAGCAACTGCCGGAGGTCGGCTGCCCCGGCTGGCGCGTAGTCCACCACGCGCGTGTGATCGAACTCCACGCCGGGCTGGACCACCATGGCAATGATGCGCGGCCAGACGGGGTCCAGCCCCTGTTGCGCGAAGACTTCACGGTGCACCTGCAGCGTGCGCTGGGCGTCGGCGCGCGCGGTGACTTCCACATGCTCCAGCGCATGCGCGGCGCCACCGGGCACGGGGACTTCGGTGCCGATCACGTAGACGCGG
>NZ_JTKZ01000759.1:0-1418 GCF_000799035.1 Delftia sp. ZNC0008 | reverse complement strand
GATGCCGAGGACCTGCGCACCGCGCCGCTGCTGGCCCAGGTGCAGCAGCGCATCCGCGACCTGGTGCCGCTGGCCGAGCACCCACCGCTGGAGGTGGCGCGGGCCGACCGCTCCATCGTGTTCCACAGCGCGCACAGCGTGGTGCGCGAGCTGGAGGTTCTGCACGATCAGCTGCTGCAGATGCTGGCCCGGCCGACCGATCCCGGGCAGCCGGGGCAGGCACCGCTGGCACCGCGTGACGTCGTAGTCATGCTGCCGTCCATAGAGACCGCCGCGCCCTCGATACGCGCCGTGTTCGGCCAGTACGGCAGGCATGATCCGCGCCACATTCCCTTTGACATTGCCGACCTGGGCGCACGCGCCAGCAGCCCGCTGGCCGTGGCCCTGCAATGGCTGCTGCGCCTGCCGCAGCAGCGCTGCCGGCTCAGCGAGCTGTGCGACCTGCTGGACGTCCCAGCGATTGCCGCGCGCATGGGTCTGGCGGCCGACGACCTGCCCCAGCTCACGCGCTGGATGGCCGGGGCCGGCATCCGCTGGGGACTCAATGCACCGCAGCGCCAGTCGCTGGGTCTGCAGGCCTGCGGCGAGCACAACAGCGCCTGGTTCGGCCTGCAGCGCATGCTGCTGGGCTATGCCAGCGGCGTGGCGCAGGACGGCCAGGCCTTCGGCGGCATCGAGCCCTATGACGAGGTGGGCGGCCTGTCGGCCGAGCTGGCCGGCGTGCTGGCCGCGCTGCTGGAGCGCATGCTGGCGTGGTGGCGCGAGGCCGAGCAGCCCGCCATGCCCGAGGCCTGGGCGCAGCGCTTTCGCGCGCTGCTGCAGGACTTCTTCAAGGCGCAGGACGATGAGGACGAGGCCATGCTGGCCGCACTGGACGCCGCCCTCACGGACTGGCAGCGTGCCTGCGAGCAGGCCGGCTATGCGCAGGCCGTGGAACTGGGCGTGGCCCAGGAGGCCTGGATGCAGGCGCTGGAGCAGCCCTCGCTGTCGCAGCGCTTTCGGGCCGGTGGCGTGACCTTTTGCACGCTGATGCCCATGCGCGCCATTCCCTTCGAGGTGGTCTGCCTGCTGGGCATGAACGATGGCGACTATCCGCGCCGCGCCACGCGCAGCGACTTCGACCTGATGGCGCTGCCCGGCCAGCAGCGCCCCGGCGACCGCGCGCGCCGCGACGATGACCGCCAGCTCATGCTCGAAGCCCTGCTGTCTGCGCGCCGCGCGCTCTACATCAGCTGGACCGGCCACCATGTGCGCGACAACAGCGAGCAGCCGCCCTCGGTCCTGGTCTCCCAGCTGCGCGACTACCTGGAGGCCGGCTGGCGCGGCGAAGGCGGCCAGCCGCTGCTGGCGCAGCGCACGCAGCAGCACCCGCTGCAGCCCTTCAGCCGCCGCTATTTCGAAGAAGGTTCGCCGTGGAC
>NZ_JTKZ01000079.1:0-3667 GCF_000799035.1 Delftia sp. ZNC0008 | reverse complement strand
CCGCGTCACGTCGGCCGGGCCGGCGCTGGCGACTTCGGCGATCACGGCCTCGGTGGCCGGGTTGACGGTGGACAGGCGCTGGCCGGTCCGGGCCGCCACCCATTGGCCGTCGATGAAGAGGTCATGCGTGCCCCGGTTGAGGAAGGCGCTGGCGCGTTCGGTGATCTGGTGCTGGATGTCGCTGAGGTTCATGGCGTGCTCCTTGGTGGTGGACAGGGGACAGGGGGTGTGGATTCAGAAAACCTGCAGCAGGCGCAGGTTGATGCGGGCGTTCTCCTTGAAGCCCTGGCGCACATGCAGATCGCGGCCCACGGTGGCCAGCAGCTGCGTCTTCGGCGCGACAAAGACCGCGCCGCCGAAAGAGACCTTGGTGGTGGACTGGCGGTCGCCTTGCGACACGCCGTTGACCTGGGTCTCGCCGCCCGTCAGGTGCGACAGGCCCAGGCGCAGGTCCGAGGTCTCCGACAGGTGGTAGCGCAGCAGGCCCTGGAACTGGAACTGCGCCTTTTGCTTGAGCGTGGCACTGTGGGCGCCGAAGTCGTCGTTCTTGCCGAAGACGGTGACATCGGCCGCCAGGTCCATGGTCACGCGCTTGCCCAGCGGCTTGATCCAGCCGGCCTGCAGGGCCGCCTTCCAGCGGTTCTCGCCCAGGCTCAGCGGGTCGTTGCGGCTGTACTGGCCCGTGGGCAGCCAGACAAAGGGGGTGATGCCGAAGTGCTCCTTGTCGCCGGGCTTGGTCAGCCACAGGGTGGCGGCCAGCATCAGGTCGCCCACGCCGGTGTTGCTGCCCATGGCCGCGATATCGCGCGATGCCGACAGGCGCCCGAAGGGCAGCAGGAACTGCGGGTCGATCACGTAGTCGCCCAGCTTCATGAAGTGCACGCCGCGCGCTATGCCGATGTCCGAGGTCAGCCTCGGCCGTATGGGCGCCTGGTCGCCATTGGCATAGAGGCGGTCGCGCGTGGCGTGCTGGTAATAGACCATGCCCAGCGTGGTGCCGGGCGGCAGGGCGGTGTAGTCGCCCGCGTCGATATCGACGGCGTGGGCGTTGAAGCTGGCGCATGCGGCCATGGCTGCCAGGGCCAGGGATGCGCGGGTGAAGGGCTTGGATGGCATGGCGAAGAGTCCGGTCCGGTGTTTTCAGGCAAAGCCCTGCCCAGGCCTGCTGCAGGACAGCAGGGCCGGGGAGGGGAATGGGAGGTTGGGGGAGGGGAGGAGGGCGGCTCGCGCTGGCTACTTGGGCCGCACCGCGTCGGCCGTGCCCTGGATGAAGGCCTTGATCTTTTCCACGTCTTCCATGCTCAGCTTGCCCGTGAAGTCCGGCATGCCGCGCGACATGGCCGGGCCCTTGAAGATGAACTTGTCCAGGTGCTCGATATAGGCCGGGTCCAGGTAGCCCAGGTTGGGCAGGTTGCCGCCGCGATCCACGCCGGGCACGCCGTGGCAGAAGGCGCAGTTGCTGACGTACAGGGCCGTGCCTTCGGCTATCAGGCTCTTGTCGTAGGGCACGCCCTGCAGCAGCTTGCCCTGCTGGTAGGCGACGAAGGCAGGCGCCTCGGCCTTGCCGTCCAGCGCGAAGGTGTAGACCGTGCCCGGGCCCTTGCGCTCGGTGTGGCGTGCGGCCAGGCCGTAGACGCCGCCCCAGCCCACGGCGATGGAGACGTACTGCCGGCCATCGACCTCATAGGTGATGGGTGCGGCCACCACGCCCGTGCCTGTGGGCTTTTCCCAGAGCTTCTTGCCGTTGCGCGCGTCATAGGCCACGAAGCGGCCGTCGGCCGTGCCCTGGAACACCAGGTTGCCCGCCGTGGCCAGCGTGCCGCCGTTCCAGGGCGAGGCATGCTCCACGCGCCAGCGCTCCTTCTGTGCCACCGGGTCCCAGGCGATCAGGCGGCCGAAGGGCGTGCTCTTGGGCGGCTCCATGTTGACCAGCGTGGCCGTATTCCAGCCGATATTGCTGTGCGGCTCGGGCAGGGAGCCGCCGTTGAACTTCCAGTTCTTGTTGTCCTGCAGGGTCAGCGGCACATGCTGGGCCGGCAGGTAGGCCAGGCCCGTGTCGGGGCTGTAGGACATGGAATGCCAGTTGTGCGCGCCGAAGGGGCTGGGGATCACGTCGCGCGCGCGGTCGCCGCTGCGCGCAATCGGCGTCTCGATGGGCCGGCCCTTGGCGTCGTAGCCGCTGGCCCAGTTCACATCGACGAAGTTCTTGGCCGAGATGAACTGGCCGTTGGTGCGGTCGATGACGAAGAAGAAGCCGTTCTTGGGCGCATGCAGGATGACCTTGCGCGGTTTGCCGCCGATCTTGATGTCGGCCAGCACCATGGGCTGGGTGGAGGTGAAGTCCCAGCTGTCGCCTGGCGTTTCCTGGTAATGCCAGACGTACTCGCCCGTATCGGGGTTCAGCGCCACGATGCTGGCCAGGTACAGGTTGTCGCCACCGGCCGGGCTGCGCTTGGCTTGCGCCCAGGGCGAGCCGTTGCCCGTGCCGATGTACATGAGGTTGAGCTCGGGGTCATAGGCCATGGTGTCCCAGGCCGTGCCGCCGCCACCGGCCTCCCACCACTTGCCGGCCGGGTCCCAGGTCTTGGCGGCGCGGGCCATGGCCTCGTTCTCGAAGGGCTTGGACGGATCGCCTGGCACGGTGAACCAGCGCCATTGCTGGGCACCGGTCTCGGCGTCATAGGCCGTGACATAGCCGCGCACCCCGTACTCGGCGCCGCCGTTGCCGATCAGCACCTTGCCCTTGATGACGCGCGGCGCGCCCGTGATGGTGTACGAGTAGGCGCGGTCGATGATGGTGTCCTGCTCCCAGACCTTCTGGCCCGTGGCCGCGTCCAGCGCCACCAGGCGGCCATCGAAGGCGCCCACATACACCTTGCCCTTGTAGACCGCCACGCCCCGGTTGACCACGTCGCAGCAGCCCTTGAAGCCATTGGCACGGTCCACGCCGGGGTCGTAGCTCCACAGGCGCTTGCCGGTGCGCACGTCCACCGCATGCACCACGCTCCAGCTGGCCGTGACATACATGATTCCATCGACCACCACGGGCGTGGACTCCACGCCGCGCGTGGATTCCAGGTCATACGACCAGACCAGGCCCAGCCGCTTCACATTGGCCGTGTCCAGCTGCCTGAGTTTGGAAAAGCGCGTCTCGCTGTAGTCCATGCCGTAGCTGGGCCAGTCCTTGGAACTGCGCGCGTTGTCGCGGATGCTCTGCGAGTCGATGCGCGAGGTGACGGCGCGTATGTGCTCGGGCGAGCCTTTGCTTGGCAGGCCGGCCTGTGCCAGCGTGGCGCCGGGAAGGGCCAGCGCCAGGCCGGCGGCCAGCAGCGTGGAGGAAAGCACGTGGGTCTTCATGTTGTCTCGTCTCCTGTGTGGTTTGTTTTTGCGTGCATGGCGCTGGGGGCAAGGGCACCATGGGGGAGACGATAAAAAAAGCGGCCTTCGGTCACAACATTCGGACTTTCCCGGGGGCGGATGTGTACCGCCGTGGAACAGCTCAGAACGTCCGGCTGACCGTCACCCCGGCCGATAGCCCGCGTCCGGCACCCGGCTCGAAGTACCGCTGGTTGCCCTCGTTGACGATGACCGACCCTGCAAAGCGCCGGTCGAACACGTTGTCCAGCCGCACAAAGGTCTGGGCGCTCCACTGCTGCCATTGACGCGG
>NZ_JTKZ01000433.1:4002-5075 GCF_000799035.1 Delftia sp. ZNC0008 | reverse complement strand
CTTGTAAGGGTCGGCGGGCGCATTCGCCAGCTGCCCGCGGGCGACACGCTGCCCGGCGTGCGCGAGCAGCTCACCGCCGCGCGCACCTACTACGTCCGCACCGATGGCAGCGACAGCAACACAGGACTGGCCAATAGTGCGGGCAGTGCATTCCTCACGATCCAGAAGGCGGTCGATGTCGCGGCTGCTTTCGACAACAACAATTTCGACATCACCATCTTGGTGGGGCCCGGAACTTACGCTGCGGGGGTCGTTCTCCGCGAGCATGTTGGTGGCGGAACGATTCATGTACGAGGGCTAAATGCAGACCAAACCAGCACAATTATTTCTGTCAACAACGGTTCGTGTTTCCGGGGTGTAGAAACCCGCTATAGCAAATACAAAGCGACGTATCTAACGCTGCAAACTACAGGAACTGCCGGATATCCAATTCTTTTGGAAGGTGGGAAAAATTATTTAACTATCGATCAGATAAATTATGCGGCGGCAGGTCGCACGCATATGTATATTGCGAGTGGAAGTATTCTCAATGCGCGGGCGGCTACATACACGATATCTGGCGCGGTTGATTCGGGTTGGCACGTCGAATGCGTTGATCAAGCAACATTCCTGGGACTGCTCTGCAATGTCACTCTGACTGGATCGCCATCCTTTGGATCTGGTGGCTATGCACGCGCAGCTCGTAATTCGTTGGCTCAATTCCATGCCTCTACATTCACCGGAAGTGCTACGGGGCAGCGCTATTCCACGGATACAGGGTCCGGCATTTTTGTGAACGGAGCAGGTTCCAGCTATTTGCCCGGCAGCACAGCTGGCTCCGCAACTACGCCAGGGTGGTACGCATGACGACATACCAGCTCACCGGAGAGGGGTTCGTGTATCGCTGGCAGGACGGCGCACGCGCGACGATACCGCTTGCGGACGATCCGGGCCTGCCACCGAATCCCGATGCAGTCGAATACCGCGCCTGGCTCGCGGCCGGCGGCGTGCCGCTACCTGCCGAACTGCGGCCGGCAGCCGAGATCGCGGCGGGCCTGCGTCTGGCCCTGGCTGCAGAGTACCGCAAGAACATC
>NZ_JTKZ01000433.1:0-3992 GCF_000799035.1 Delftia sp. ZNC0008 | reverse complement strand
CGTGCAGACGGAGGAGGCGAGGGCGCTGGAGGCTGACCCGGCGGCGGCCACGCCCTGGATCGATGCCGCAGCGCTGGCGCGTGGGCTGGACCGCCTGGTGCTGGCCGATCGCATCCGGGCCAAGGATGGCGCATACCGCCAAGTGCACGGCCTGCTGACGGGCACGCGCCAGCGCATCGAGGACCAGATCGATGCGGCGGCCGACGACGCCCTGGCGCTGTCGCAGATCGATGTCGCGGCCGGCTGGCCTGCGGCCCCCGTGTAGGGTTCGCCAGCGCGGCCCGGCCCCGGAATCATCGGGGCCATGAAAACTGAAACCCTCGACACGCTCGCAACGGCAGGCAGTCGCACCACCGGCGGCGGGGCTGTCGTTGGCTTTCTCGGCTGGCTCGCCTCTTCCCAAGCCATCGGCTTGCTGGGCATCTGCATTGCGCTTCTGGGCACCTTGGTGAACTGGTACTACAGGCGGGAGGCCGATCGACGGTCGGAGGCAAAGGCTCGTGACGAAGCGGCAGAGCGCGCACTGCGCATGGAGTTGATGCGCAAGACTGGCATCCCCTTCCGGCCCGCCTGTGAAGAGCCAGAGCAATCAACAACCGACATGGGTGCGTTATGAGCAAGACCCCGCGCACCGCCGTTGCCGCGCTCACCATCTCGGCGGCTGGGCTGCTGGCCACGCTGGGCGTGGAGGGCTTCCGGCCTGACCCGCACATCCCGACCCAGGGCGATCGGCCGACCATCGGCCACGGCTCCACGGTCTACGAGGACGGCACGCCGGTGCAGATGTCCGATCCGCCCATCACGCGCGAGCGAGCGCTGCAGCTGGTGCGCAGCCACACATCCAAGGACGAGGCCATGTTCCGAGCCAGCTTGCCTGGCGTGGCCCTGTACCAGGCGGAATACGACCTCTACCTGGACTTCACCTACCAGTACGGCATCGGCGCCTGGCGCGCCAGCCCCATGCGCACTCGGCTGCTGGCCGGGCAGTTCGCCCCCGCCTGCCAAGCGCTGCTGGGCTATCGCTTCATGACCAGCTCCAGGAAAGAAGGGCCGGGCTGGGAGCCCTACCAGTGGGACGCGGCCGGCCGCCCGAAGCGCTGGCGCTACGACTGCAGCACGCCGGGCAATCGCATCTGCCGCGGCGTCTGGACTCGGCAGCAGGCGCGGCACGCCGCGTGTATGGAGGCCCAGCAATGAACCCGATCCTCTGGGCAATGTGGTGGTACTGGTGGAGGGGTGGCCGGTGATCCCCGCTCTCTACACCCATGTGGCCGCTGCCGCTGTGGCCGCCGTGCTGGCATGGCAGTTCCAGGGCGCGCGCCTGGGCGCCGAGCTGGCCGAGGCCCGGCTAGAAACCACCACCCAGCAACTGGCCACCAGCACGGCCCAGCGCGCGGCCGACGCCCGCGTGCGCCAGGCCGAGCAGGCCATGAACACCAAATACCAAGGAGCCCTCAATGCCGCCCGTGACCGCGAGGCGCTGCTGCGCCGTGATTTTGACCAGCTGCGCACTGTCTCTGACGGCCTGCGCGAGCAATCCGCAGATGCCGCCCGCCGACTTGCCAGCGCTCCCCCTGCTGCCGTCATTGAGTACGCCACTGCCCTCGGAGCCGTATTTGAAGACTGCCGCGCAGCGTATGGGGACATGGCAGCAGCGGCTGCAGGGCACGCAGCTGATGTCCAAACCCTCGGCGCCGCCTGGCCCGTGATCCCATCCCCGAGCCTGCCGGTCGCAGGCACCACCGCAGAAGGCAATCCATGAACACCTCTCCCATCAAACCCACAATCGGCCGCCGTGTCTGGTTCCGCCCGAGTGCTCAGTTTCTGGAGCGCAACCCAACCGTGACGCAACTGGGGTCTGGCCAGCCGATGGACGCCGGCATCGTCTATGTTCACCACGACCACATGGTGAATCTGGCCGTGTGTGACCACGTTGGCCGGACGCATATGGTGCCGAGCGTACCGCTTCTGGCCGGTCAATGGGAGCCGAGCGACGATGACTACATGGTGTGCGAATGGATGCCGTACCAGAAGGGCCAGGTGGCGAAGGCCGAAGCCGCGCCAGGCGCTATCGAATCCAAGGCCTACGGCGACGGCACAACAGCCACCGGCCCAGGCCCTCTGCCCGACCTCTCTCCGACCGAACAGTCCATCGAAGCCGAGATCCAGGCCAAGGGCAAGACAGCGGCACGGGTCACCCCGGATGACATCCAGCGGGAGATCGTGGAGGAGACCTACTTCACTGCTGCCGAAGGCCGGCACGGCCACTCGCACAAGAACCACGGCTTCCAGTACGCCGAGTTGGCGCAAAGCCCTCTCAATTTGCTGACGTTCTGTGTTTTGGAGCTGCGCAACGGCTTCACCGTCACAGGCGAGTCGGCCTGCGCGTCCCCCGAGAACTTCGACGCCGCCATCGGCCGCTGCATCGCGCGCGCGAACGCAGTGCAGAAGATCTGGCCGTTGCTGGGCTTCCGGCTGCGCGACAAGCTTGCGGCTGGCGCCTAAGCCGCAGGCGCCGGGTCAGCCGGCGCTATCGACACAACTGAGCCGTCGATTGCGACCATTTCGCCTTTCGTCGCGGGGTCGGCTTCGAGCGGCACGCCCCACATCAGACCTGGGTGCCCGCCTTTGTGCATCACATGGTCCAGGTGATACAGCTCCTCCGGGGGCAGCCGGAAGCGCTGCGGATACTTGTCGCTGCCGTGGGCCTTCCAGTGTCCCTGGAAACCCTCCACGACGCGCTGGTGGACTGTGTGCTTGGGATGTGTCGGATCGATTGCCATGGGCGGCATTGTGCCCGTGCGTCAGAACGGCGCAGGCGATCGGATGACCTCCACAGGCCCGAAGCCGCGGTACACGACATTGCCCTCAGGGTCCAGGACGATGGACCACCATGGAGCCGTGTGCACAACCCGGTAGCACTCCGGGGCCAGCGGGAGGATCTCCTGCCCACATACCGCCGCCCAGCCCGATGGCCATACCACTGTGGGGTGCAGGCAGTTCAGCGGGTCGTCATCTTCATACATGGTGGTTCGCCAGAATCTGGACCGGCCCCAGGCCGCTGTACACCAGCGCGCCGCCCGGCCCGCGCACTTCAAACCATCCGGGGTGCGCTTCCACTATCCGATAGGCCTCTGGCGGGGCTGGCAGCGGCTCAATCTCAGGCACGCCGAACCATTCGGGCATGCGGAGCAGGGCGAATTTCTGGGTTGCTTGAGGGGTGATCATCTGGACCTCCTGGAGATCGGGTTTGCATAATAACTGTACATTCATACAGTGAAAATGTCATGACCCAGGATTCAGCAGGGTTGGCAGATCTGCCAGGCCGATATCGCTCAGAGGGCTGCGCGCCCGGCAGCGAGCAGGAGCGCAAGGGCCAAGTCGAGGCCGGCTGGCGCACGACCATGCTGCGTTTGCGCTTTTGTGGCGTCTACCTGTCCGTGCCGATGTTGCGTGACATCCGCCGCGTCACGGGCCTGCTGGTCACGACCAGAGGAGGGTATGGCGATGATCGCGTGGACATCATTGATCCCGGATCGGGGGATAAGCTCACGAGAGGGATGACCCAGGTGGAAATGCTGCGAATGCGCGAGGACGGGTCCATGCTGCTGCGCGGCCAAGAATGGGATGAAGGGGGCCTGCGGCGGTGGAACCAGACTTGGCTGTGCTGCCCGGACGCTGCCGGCATTGATCCGGCGCTGCAGCTGATGCAAAGCTGGCTTGGAGGGCAGTACGCTACGGCCAAGGCTGCAATCGAGCGGCCAACCAAGAGGTGGCCCTATGTGTAATCGCTACACCCCGCCGGAAGAGATAGAGATCGAGCGTGCCTTCGCGCTGGGACGCCAAGCGCCGAACAGGTGGTGGAAGCCGCACGTCACGCCGCTGGCCCTGGGGCCGTATATCAAGCCCGGCGGCGTGCTGGAAGTTGGGCAGTGGGGCATGATTCCGCGCAGCTCGAAGACGCGGCGGCCCATGACGGTCGACGGCAAGCC
>NZ_JTKZ01000379.1:0-1907 GCF_000799035.1 Delftia sp. ZNC0008 | reverse complement strand
CCGCGTGCTGACAGCGACCCGGACTCCAGCACCTGCAAAAAACTGCGATACCACTCCCAGTGGGGTTCCGACATCACTCATCCATTCATTTATGCATGGACACCAGAGAATTCTAGGCAATTTTCTTTTTGCAGCGGGTTGCTGACACTGAGGCTGTCACCACAGGACCCAGCCCATGCCATCCATTGCACTCTTCGGCGCCGCAGGCGCCATCGGCCAGAGCCTGGCCGCCGCGCTCAGACAACAGGGCCGCGCCTACCGCGTGGTCGGCCGCAACGCAGCCAGCCTGCGCCAGACCTTCGGCGCCGACCCGCTGGCCGAGATCGTCCCCTGGAACCCGGACAGCACCGGCTCCGTCGAGGCTGCCGCCCACGGCGTGGACACGCTGATCTACCTGGTGGGCGTGAACTACTGGCAGTTTCAATTGCATCCCGAACTGATGCGCAAGACGCTGGAAGGCGCCATTGCCGCGGGCGTGCGCCGCATCGTGCTGATCGGCACCGTCTATCCCTACGGAAAGGCCCGCACCCTGCCCGTGGCAGAAGACCATCCGCGCGAGCCCCATACCTTCAAGGGCCGCATGCGCAAAGCCCAGGAGGACCTGCTGCTGCAAGCCCATGCAAAGGGCCACATCGAGGCCACCGTGCTGCGCCTGCCCGACTTCTACGGTCCCGGAGTACACAACAGCCTGCTGCACGGAGCCTTCGAGGCAGCGGCCCGTGGCGGCCGGGCCGACATGGTCGGCCCGCTGGACCGGCCGCATGAGTTTGTCTATGTGCCCGATGCGGGCCCCGTCGTGGCGCGCCTGATCGGCACGCCGCAGGCTTTCGGCAAGGTCTGGCACCTCGCCGGCGCGGGGGCGATCACGCAGCGCGACGTCGTCTCGGAGATCGAACGCCTGACCGGCAGGCCGTTGAAGCTGCGCGTTGCAGGAAAGACCGCGCTGCGCCTGGCCGGCCTGTTCAACCCCTTCATGCGCGAGCTGGCCGAGATGCACTACCTGCTGACCGATCCGCTGATCATGGAGGACTCCGCCCTGCACGCCCTGCTGGGCCCCATTGCCAAGACGCCCTATGCGCAGGGCATACGCGCAACGCTCAACGCCGCCATGGCAAGTGCCGACTCACACTTGGCCGCGGCCTGAGCCTGGCCTGCAGCCCGAAAACAAAAAAGCCCTGACAGCACAACTGTCAGGGCCTTTGTCTATCTGGCAGGGGAGGAAGGACTCGAACCCTCGCATGCCGGAATCAAAATCCGGTGCCTTTACCAACTTGGCGACTCCCCTAGAAGACCTAAATTCTAATACGTTTTTTTGGCCCGAAATCCAAAATTCCAAAAATTTCGACACCGCCAAAGTTGTCTTCATGGCGCGGCCAGGGCTCCCTCAAGACAGCGGAGTATCGCCTCCCGCCCCATCGCCGTGAAACAGCCAATGAAGACAAACACGGACTCCGAGACCCTGGCCCCATGCAGGCTGGCAATGCGCAAGCGCCCACCCACCACGTGGACTTCCTGGACGCTGTCCTGCCCGCCCAGCCGCACGATGCCCTTGGCCCGCAACAGGGGGACAGGCAGCGTACGCAGCGCCTGCCGCAACCGCTGCCGGTCAAAGCAGCGGCGCGTTGCGTAGGAAAAGCTGCCCACATCGGCCATGCCGGCCATGTTCCCGGCCTGGCTTTTCCAGGAGCCGCCCGCTTGCAGCAGGCCTTGCGGGCGGCGTGGCGAGGCAGCCGCATCAATGAACACGGCCAGCGGTATCTCGCCATGGCGGGCCGCCAGCACCACGGCACCGGGCGCCATGCCGGCCACGCGCGCGGCCACCTTTTCGGTGGCACATGCGCCGGCCAGATCGGCCTTGGTCAGCACCAGCGCCGTCGCGCCCGAGATCTGGCGGCGGACCATGTCGC
>NZ_JTKZ01000486.1:0-689 GCF_000799035.1 Delftia sp. ZNC0008 | reverse complement strand
GGCCTTGGTGTCCAGCACGGCCACGGCGCAGATGGGCTGGGGCGCGCAGGCGCCTGCGTCTGCGCTTTCCGGCAGCTGCGCCTGCGCCCGCTGCCACAGCGCCTGCAGCGCATGGGGCAGTGCGTCGGTGTGCAGGCCCAGGCCCAGCACGCCGCAGCGGTGGGGGATGGCTTCGTCCGGGTTCACCGCTGCCAGCTCCACTGCACCAGCGGCCGCGCAGCCTTCCAGCTGCGCATGCGGCCCAACGGCTCGGCGCTGGAAATCTCCAGCCGCAGCAGCTGGCCGCCGTGCTCGGCCTGCAGTTGCACCAGCAAGGCCTCGGTCTCCAGCGTCACGGCATTGACCACCAGGCGGCAGCCCGCGGGCATGAGGGCCTGCAGGCATTCGAACAGGGCCGCGTCAAAGCCCCCGCCCACGAACACGGCCTGGGGCCGGGCCAGCGCCTGCAGCCCGGCCAGCGCCTCTGGCGCCACGCCCTGCACCACGCGCAGCCGCGCCTGCAGTCCGAAGCGCCGGGCGTTGAGGCGGATGTTGTCCGCACGCGCCGCATGCTGCTCCAGGCTGATGGCCGAGCCACCGGCCAGGCACCACTCCACGGCCACCGAGCCCGAGCCGCCGCCCACATCCCACAGGCATTCGCCGTGGCGCGGCGCAAGAGCCGCCAGGGTCAGCGCGCGGGCCGGGGCCTT
>NZ_JTKZ01000566.1:0-2316 GCF_000799035.1 Delftia sp. ZNC0008 | reverse complement strand
TGCTGCCGGCCGAGGCCTACGCCCTGGCGCTGACCAGCGCAGACCAGCAGGCCACTGTGGTGTGGACCGATGAGATCGCCCAGGCCTGGGCCGTGGCCGCGCCGCTGCTGGATGCCGGCGACAAGTTCGGCGCCCGGCAGGCCTTCATCGAGGCCTACGGCAGGATCACCGGCGAGGCCCGTGCACTGCGCCGTCGTCCTGTGGTTCAGGTTAGCCTGGGGCACGACCCCGAAGCCCGCACGCGCGCCGTGCAGGAAGCCATCACGGCAGGCAGGCTGCCGGGCGGGCTGGAGGGCCTGACTGACGACCTGCGCGAGCAGCTGCAGCTGCCGGCCCCGCGCGCCGCCCTGGCGCTGCCGGCACCTGAGTCCATGCCCAGCGGCCCGAAGCGTGAGGTGCTGTCCAAGCTGGCCACCCTGCGCGAAGCCTTTGCACTCAAGGCCGCGCGTTTCACGCCCGTGCAGGTCCAGGCCCGCGCCGGCCGCATGCGCCTGAGTCAGGCCAAGCGCCGCGCTGCCGCCGCCGTGGCGGAGCACCAGCAGGGGAGCCAGCCATGAGCGCCATCCATTCCGCCGTGAGCCGCGACTACCTGCGGCTGCCCTACACCTACACGCTGGCACAGGAGCTATCGGCCAGCGAACGGCAGCCGCTGCACCAGCGCAAGCGCGAGCCCCTGGCTGCTGCAGTCCTGGCCGCAGTGCATGCCGTGGGCTACGCATCCCCGACCGTGCAGCACTGGCGCGACCTGGCCGACGCCGCGAACCTGTCCGAAACGCTACTCGGCATGGGCGTCTTTACAGAGCCGGGGGCTCAGAGCCTGTTTGCTGATGCGGTGGCGGCCGTCGTGGACCTGGGCCGCAAGCACGGCCACGGCCAGGAGATGCGCCTGAACGCCGTGCAGCTGGGCCACCTGGTCGAGTTCGGCGAGGCCTACGGGCAGGTGCTGGAGGTGATCCCGGCCCGCACCTTCATCCGCGCGCACCGCGCCACCGAACGCCGCCTGCGCGAGCTGCTGGTCAACAGCCACGGCAGCGACACCCATGAATTCATCGTCGTCTGAACACCAATGGCAGCAACACCAAATCAATCTCAGCGCGGCAGCCGTGGCGCACCTCGTCAAGCTGGCCCAGCAACCCGGGTGGTGGGAGTACGTCAAGGCCAGGGCCAGGGAGCTGGACAGGGACGAGTCCCGGCTGTTCGTGGACATCGAGCGGCAGGTGGTGCAGCAGTTGCAGGCGCTCGCCTGGCGCCCGCCGCCCCGCGCGTGACGGTGCCTGCTGGCCACCAGGGCCCGATCACGGTGCTGGGCATTGACCCGGGCAAGCACACGGGCCTGGCCTGGATCGTGGACGGCCAGTTGCAGGCGCTGGAGGAGATTGCGCCAGCGCAGATCCTGCAGACCCTGCAGGGCAGGGCGCCCACGCTGGTGATTTTCGAGGACAGCCGCAAGGCACGGAAGACGTGGACCGGCCAGGGAAGCGCTGCAGCGCGGGCCAAGATGGCGCGCAACGTGGGCGAGATCGATGCATGGTGCGTCCTGATCGAGACCCTGTGCGCCAGCCTCGGTATTGCCTGCTTCGGCATGCCGCCCAGCGCGAAGGCCGGCGGCGCCCACGGCGCCAAGATCGACGCCGCCACCTTCAGCCGCCTGACCGGCTGGGCCGGCCGCAGCAATCAGCACCAGCGTGACGCCGCAATGATCGCGTGGTCCTTCCGGAGGGCCCGGCCATGAAGCGCATCTACATCGCAGGTCCCATGACAGGCCTGCCCGAGTTCAACTACCCGGCCTTCAACCGCGCGGCCGCTGTGCTGCGTGCCCAGGGCCACCACGTCGAGAACCCAGCCGAGAACCCCGCGCCAGCGTGCGGGAGCTGGGCCGGCTACATGCGTCTGGCGCTGCCCCAGCTGTGCACCTGCGATGCCGTGCACCGGCTGCCGGGCTGGAAGCAGTCGCGCGGCGCCCGGTTGGAGAGCTTTGTGGCGCGCGTGCTGGGTCTGGAGGTGCAGGACTTCGATGCCAGCGCAGGGGGCGGCGGTGCACATGCTTGATTTCCGCCCCGACCTTCCGCGCCGTGGCCAGCGCGGCCCCGTGCGCGCCGCGCCTCAGCACCCGCCCCTGTGGCGTGGCGCCGCAATGCGCGAGCGCATTGAAGGCCCTGATGCCCTGGGGCGCTACCGCTTCTCCGTCTGGTCGGAAAACCGCTGCTGCCGCCTGGAACAGTACGGCCCCACGCGCGTGTGCGTGATGAACGACCACGGCTTCCTGGTGCAGGTGGATGTGGAGGGCGACATCCGATGATCCAGAACCGGAGCACC